>CAYMTD010000140.1:0-6206 GCA_964393245.1 uncultured Syntrophaceae bacterium | reverse complement strand
AAGTGTACAAGGGAGAAAGGTTTCGTTGGTTGTCATCAATGTGATGAATTTCCTTGTCAGTATATTGAAAATTTTCCCATGACTGTAGGCAAAAAAGTTATCTTGCGGGCTATTCCATATTGGCGAAAGGTCGGTACAGAGAAGTGGATTCAAGATGAGGAGTCCCGCTATGTTTGCCCAGAATGCGGCAATAAAGTTTTCCGGGGCGCTGTAAGATGTAATCAATGTAAAGCGAGTTTGGATCTGGACTAATTTTCAACTTCTTCCGCATTCGTTTTGAAGCTGATCCATCGTAACGGAGCGTCACCCTCAAACGATGAAGGTGGTTCCAAGTGTAGGTATTTACGCTGGGCCTACTTAGCGCAGGCAGGCGCCATGTTTTTTTAATTACGGATAGGAGGTAATCGTGTCGCCGGTGAGTGCAACCTATTGGGGCATCCCAGGCTATGTCATTTTCTGGGTCCTGTTCGCCATCGCCTTCGGCTTGTTTGCGCAGAGGTTTTATTTCCTCTTTCGCCTGATGCGTCTGGGGAAGCGGGAGAACCGCTTCGACAGAATAGGGGAGAGAATCAAGTCGATGCTGGTCGAGGTTGTCCCTCAGTGGTGCACCCTGAAAACCGTCACTGGAAAGGACCTGGCTGGCATCGGACATGCATTGCTGTTCTGGTGCTTCAGCTTGTTCTTCATCAGTTACATCATCTTTATCGGTCTGGCCGGAGGCTTTGGGCTTTCCCGGTTGATTGAAGGTACCCCTTTTGAGACATTCTATTTTTCCGTCCTGGACATTGCCGCGGCGCTGGTGACGCTGACTTTAATCGTCGCAGCCGTCAGGCGCTATGTCATAAGAGTGCCTAGACTTGAGCCATCGGCTGAAGCCGGCATCATTTTGATGATGGTCTTTTCCCTTATGGTGCTCCATGTTTTCGGCGTAGGCTTTGACCATGCTAGCCGTGGGGTTCACGCCTCCTGGCCTCCCCTGGGGTCAGCGCTGGCGGGTTTCCTGAGTAGAAGCGGTCTGTCACAAGGCACTTTGGAGGCAGGGTACAGGGCAGTGTGGTGGCTGCATTACCTGGTGATTCTCAGCTTCATGGTCTATATTCCCCGCTCCAAGCACCTGCACATCCTTGCTTCCCTCGCTAACGCCTTCTTCAAACCACTTGGACCTAAAGTGGTGCTGGAACCCATCCCTGTTGAGGCGGAGACCTTTGGCGCATCGAAGATTCAGGATTTTACGTGGAAGGACTTGCTCGACCTTTATGCCTGTGCTGTCTGCGGTCGGTGCCATGTCAATTGTCCTGCTCAGCTGAGTGGCAAGACCCTCTCGCCCAGAGAGGTCATTCATAACTTGAAAGACCATTTGCTGGAAGCGGGCCCTGGGTTGCTCGCCAGTAAACTTGCCGGTCAGGCGGAGGAATCCGCGGGAAACGGGGCCAAGTCGATGATCGGGGATGTGGTTACCGAGGAGGAGATCTGGGCCTGCACCACCTGTGGCGCCTGTCAGGAAGTTTGTCCGGTCAATATAGAGCACATCCGTAAGATTATCGACCTCAGACGAAATCTGGTGATGGCGCAAAGTAAGATGCCGGAAAGCGCCCAGCTAATGCTCAGAAATATGCAGTCAAGAGGACACCCATGGGCGGGGATCCAGTCGATGAGGTTGAGGGGCGACTGGACCACTGACCAGGAACTCAAAATACTGGCTGAAGGGGATCATGCGGTTACTCTGTTCTGGGTAGGTTGCACCGGAGCTCTTGTCGAGCGGAATGTCGCAACAACTCTTTCCATGACGAGGGTGCTGAAAGCGGCTGGTGTCGATTTCGCAGTATTAGGTGATGGCGAGACCTGCTGCGGTGACCCGGCACGAAGGGCAGGGTATGAATTCCAGTTCCAGATCATGGCAGAAGAAAATATTGAGATTTTCAAAAGCCACGGCATTAAAGAGATCATCACGACCTGTCCCCACTGCTATAATACCATTAAACACGAGTACCCGAGGTACGGCGGCGATTTCAAGGTAATTCATTATACCGAGCTCATTGCTGATTTAGTGACGCAGGGCAAATTAAAACTTACCAATAAGGTGAATTCTAAGCTCACCTATCACGACCCCTGCTATTTAGGCCGTTACAACAACCTCTATCTGGAGCCACGCCGAATACTGCAAGCGATCCCCGAGGCAAGACTTGAGGAAATGGAACGTTCGCGAGACACGGGCTTTTGCTGCGGCGGTGGCGGCGGGCTGATGTGGATCGAAGAACAGCCCGGTACAACAAAGATTAATCAAATGCGTCTTCAAGACGCTCTCAAGACCGGGGTGGAGACGGTCGTGACTGCCTGCCCTTATTGTCTTCAGATGTTCGAGGACAGCATCGAGCATAAAGGCGTGAAAGACTCGCTGAAAGCAAGAGACCTTGTTGAACTCGTTGAAGCAGCCATGCAGGGATAGATCCCAACAGCACGAATGAGTCGGAAAGACTGTCGTACCGATACAACGAATGACGCCAATGAGAAACCATTAGTTACCATTCGTGAAATTCGTCTTTTTCATCATTCGTGGCATGCCCTCTGGGCATGAGGAGAGGAGTAGGATATGAATACGATTGTCTGTGTTAAACAAGTGCTTGATCCCGAGATACCACCGGCCAAATTCAAGATTGACCCCGCGACGAAACAGGTTATCCCTCCTCCCGGAGTGCCGCCTGTGATCAGCGTCTATGATGAACGAGCGGTTGAGGTGGCATGCCGGCTCAAAGACAAGCACAAAGGGAAAATAACAGTGATCAGCATGGGGTCAGCGAAAGCTGCTGACGTGATCAAACACGCCATCTCCATGGGGGCCGACGACGGATTTGTTCTACAGGATCCAGCCTTTGAAAACCTGGATAGCTTTGGTACGGCGTATGTCTTGGCTAAGGCAATCCAGAAGATTGGCGGGTATGATCTGGTCCTTTGCGGCCGGCAGGCTGCCGACTGGGGCGCTGGTCAGGTTGGCTCCATTCTGGCTGAAACACTGGGCATCCCTGTCGTGACCTTGGCCTGTGCGATCGAGGCGGCGGACAAGAAGCTTAAGGTGAAGAGGATGGTAAAAGATGGCTTTGAAGTAGTGGAAGTTCCTATGCCAAGCCTGGTGACCGTCAGCAGTGAGATAGGGCTCCCTCGGCTTCCCGGTGGAATGGGCCTCATGCTTGCTCGTAAAAAGCAGATTCCGGTCTGGAAGGCACAGGATATTGGGGCTGATCCATCCCACCTGGACAAGGCGAACGCCCATACCGAGATCACCAGTCTCTCTGTACCGACCCGAAAGACCGAGTGTGAGATCATTGCCGGGGGTACTCCTATCGAGGCTGCCGTCAATCTAGCCTTAAAGCTTGCTAAACTGATATGATGAGAGCTCTGAAAAGTCCTTTTCGCACTCTAATCTGTGTAATCGAACCATAATCGGTGTAATCAGAGATTTCTGGACTTTTTCAGAAATCTCATGAACGGAGGGTAATCCATGAATAATCATAAAGGTGTTTTGGTTTGTGGTGAGATCGCTGAAGGCAAATTGGCCCCAATCACTGTTGAACTCCTTGGGGTCGGAAGAAAGCTCGCCAATGAACTGGGTGAGGACTTAAGTACCCTTTTGATGGGTAGCAAAACAAGTGGCTTGGCCCAGGAGGCAATCGCCTATGGGGCTGACAAAGTCTACGTGGCTGAAGACAGCCTTCTGGATACTTATAACTCCGATGCTTATACTCAGGTAGCGGCTGACCTTTGCCGGAAAGTACTTCCCTCCATTATGCTCATTGGCCATACGGATGTCGGTTGTGATTTGGCTCCGCGACTCAATGGTCGCTTGGGGGGTGGGCTGGCGATGGATTGCCTCGCGTTATCCGTTGACCCTGCGACCAAGTTCCTGGTCTCGACGAGACCGGTTTTTGGTGGTAACGCCCATGCCACAATGGTATCAAAGGTTGCCCGGCCTCAGATGGCTACCGTAAGACCGAAAACAATGCCGCCAGCAGAGCGCGATGACTCCCGACAAGGTCAGGTTATTCCTGTGGAAGGCAAGGTCGACCCTTCGGCGATTAAAGTCAAGGTTGTAGAGCGGATTAAAGAGGAGGTCGAGGGGGTGAAGCTGGAAGACGCTGATGTCGTCGTAAGCGGTGGGCGGGGCATAGGCAGTGCTCAAAACTGGGAGATGATCCGGGAGCTCGCTCGAGCTCTGGGTGCCGCGGTTGGCGCTACCAGACCTGCCTGTGACGAGGGTTGGGCGCCGGTGACGATCCAGGTGGGCCAGAGCGGAAAAGTGGTCAGCCCTAAACTATACATTGCCGTAGGGCTCTCTGGCGCCATGTCACATATCTCTGGCTGTCTGGGATCAAAGGTCATTGTGGCTATCAATAAGGATAAGGAAGCGAATATCTTCAACGTAGCCCATTTAGGCATTGTTGCAGATTACAAAGAAGTCTTGCCTGCCCTGACCGCGAAATTAAAGGAGCTACTATCAAAATAAGCCGCTGATTTTGGCTAAAACCCTCGGGGAAAAGGAAATCTTCTCCATCCAGGATAGATGGGTTATTCGATATGCAATTCTTCCTTGAGGTTCTGAAACAACCAGTGACGGATGAGGATCTGGTAGGGAATGGACTTCATAGCTGCGACTTTTTTGATCGCCTGTGAGGTAATTGAGGGACGTCGTTGAATATATTCACTTTACAAAGGACATGGGTTGTGATAGGCGTAACTCATGCCGCGGCAAGCCCGCTTAGATGCCCCTGGGACACTGCAACATGTGATGATCCGAGGACTCGACGGCCTAACGATCTTTCGGGGCGATCAAGATCGGCACCACTTTGTCTCACGTCTCGGGCAACTCTCTGAGGCAACAGGGACCAAAATCCTTGCCTGGGTCCTGATGGATAACCATATCTTATGTTGAGCTCAACATAAAAAGTGGTTTCCATCAAACAGTGTCAAGGGTTGAGAGCTGACCCCCTCAATTGTTCGCTTCAACAGAGGGTGGCCGGTTTGAATCGGAACAAGTGGCCGATTTGGAACGGAATAGGTGGCCGGATTCAGCGGAATAAGCTGTACAGGTTAACAGAGGGCCCTGACTGAACATGCCGTTGAGAAAATAGCGAGTAAGCATTGTTTAGAATACCAAAACCTTCTATCCCCAAAATAGGGAATCACAGACCAATTCCCCCGTTTTTGCGCCGACAAATTATTGGGGTAATTAAAATCGTGAAACCTTCATCGAATAATCATTGGGGTCTCCTCGTTTAACGCGATCTTTCCTCCATATCCCCCAACCACGCGCTCTCGCACTTGTATCCCCGAAGGGATTCAATCGCCTTATATCCTTTTGCCGTACCTTTAAAGAAACCCGCAGGTTTTCCTCTCTTTCTGACGCCACTTCTTAAATAATAGAATCGTGACCCATCGGGCCAGGCTCGGGTACGATTAGGCCTCAAAAAGGTAAGACGGTCTTGACTTTTGGTAGTTATTTGTTTAAAGAAGTATCCAAGGGTGTCAGAGCTTGAATTTGAAAACTGCGCCCCTTTTAAAAATGGATGGATGTGAAAATAGTAGACTTATTATTCAGGGATCACGTCATTGACAAACTTATTTGGAAACATAATATTTCAGAACTTGAAGTGAGACAGGTATTCAACAATCAGCCCAGTATAAGATTTATCGAGAAAGGGAAAATTAAGGGGGAGCATCTTTATGTCGCGTCAGGGAGGACTGATGCAGGAAGATATCTTCTGGTTTTCTTTATTATGAAGAAAAATAAAAGGGCTTTGATTGTCACAGCCAGGGATATGACAGAAAGGGAGCGGAGGAAATATGGAAAGAAGTAAAAAAATAAAGGAGCCTATCCCAGAGGAATTTGCTACGCTTAAAGAAGCAGCAGAGTTCTGGGACAAACACGATTTGACCGATTACTGGGAATTAACAAAAGAGGTAGAGGCGGATATTAAAGTACCTTCTATCCCTCGGTATGTCCCTCTTGAAAAAGAGATTTCTGAATTCATTGCTAAAATAGCCAAAAAACAACATATCTCACTTGAGACATTGGTAAATCTGTGGTTAAAAGAGAGACTGCTCAAGCAAGCTAAGAATGCAAAAACGACTTCTATCTCCCCCTCGTAAGTTTTCCCAAGAAGACAAGAAGAATGGTGCCAGGCAACGGTAACACGGTACAACTTAACAGAAGA
>CAYMTD010000139.1:0-6228 GCA_964393245.1 uncultured Syntrophaceae bacterium | reverse complement strand
GGGACTTCTTCGAAAACGATCCCTTCCACTTGCCTCATCACCTTTTTGGTCTCCTCAAGCGAAGAAGCAACCGGAAGGCGGACGGACATTCTAATTTGACCCTCATCAGAAGTCGGGAAGAATTCCGTCCCGATCAGCGGGATGAGCAGAAGCGATCCCAAGAAGACGCCCACAACACCCAAGACAACCATCCTTCGGTGACACAGGGCGATTTGAAGAACTCTCTGGTAATGGTTGTCTACAAACAGAAAGAAGGGACGGGTCTTTTCGAAGATTTTTTGAATCCATGAGACGCTTGACACACCACTTCGGGGCCGGAGAAATTTAGCCGTCAAAACCGGCACCAGAGTCAGTGAATCGAAAAGGGAAGCCAGGAGTGAAAAGGCCACGGTATACGCCATCTGCACAAATAGCAGGGCGGCAATCCCTTTGACAAACGCAAGGGGGAGAAAGACAATGATACTTGTGATCGTAGCGGCGATAACCGGTTTGCTTACTTCGGTCGCCCCTTTGTATGAGGCGTCGACAGGGGATTCACCTAATTCAAGATGCCGATTAATATTCTCAAGAACGACGATCGCATCATCCACCAGTCGACCAACGCCAAGCGCAAGACCTCCCAGGGTCATGATATTTAGAGTAAATTTGCCAAAATGGAGAAGAACGAAAGTCGTAATGATCGAGATGGGAATGGAGTGAGCGATAATCAGTGTGCTCGTCCCGCTTCCAAGGAAAATAAGGATGACGGCCACAGCAAGGAGAGCGCCCATGATCGCTTCGTGCTGAAGGTTCTTAATCGATTTACGGATAAAGGTCGACTGGTCCAAGACCACCTGGATCTTAACCCCTTTGGGTAACTCTTTTTGAATCTGCGGAAGGGCTTTCAGTACGTTGTCGACCACAGAGACCGTATTCCCTCCGATCTGTTTCTGAACTCCGAGAATGATCCCCCGCTGACCATTAACATAGACCTCCGTCTGCATATCCTCAAATCCATCCCGGATCTTCCCGATGTCTTTCAAACGGACAGGAATTCCATTGTGGTGGTGGACCACGATCTCCTCCAGGTCTTTCACCTCGGGAGATCGACCGAGAGTCCGAACGGCATACTCCCGCTTCTCCGTGCGGATATTTCCACCCGGCCGGTCCATATGTCCCGCCCGCACAGCCTGAGCCACCCTGTCCAGAGAAAGATTCAGCCTTTCCAGTTTCGACCGTTCCACCTCCACCTGGATCTCTCTGATCTGTCCTCCAAAGACATTGGCGGAGGCAACCCCTTTTTGGCTTTCCAGTCTGGGAGCGATGAAGTCTTCCGCCAGCTCCCTGAGCCGATATTCGTCCATGGGACCGGTCACTGAAAGAACGACCACGGAAATCTGCGAAGGATCAAATTTAAAAAGAACGGGTTGTTTCGCGTCCTCCGGGAAGACGTCTAAGATTTGATTGAGGCTCTGCTGGATATCGGTAGAGGCCGTGTCGAGGTTGGTCCCCCAGTAGAATTCGATCGTGACGATCGAAGTCCCTTCCCGCGATCGGGAAGAGACGTGGCGGACATTCTGGATTCGGCTCACCCTCTTTTCGATGGGACGGGTGATGGTGATCTCAATATCTTCGGGACTGGCCCCTTCATATTCCGTCACAATAGAGACAATGGGATAGGAAATTTCAGGAAAGAGATCAATGGCAAGGTTTGAGAAGGCGATGCCTCCAAGCAGAATAATCCCGATCGCCACCATGAACCGGGCCACCGGATTCTTCAAGGAGCCTTGGATCATGTCCATGGTATCTCAACTCCCTTCAATCACCCGGACCATGGAGCGATCTCTTAAGGATTCCTGGCCTCTCACAACCACTAAGTCCCCTTCGGAGGCCCCTTCAAGGACCTCCGCAAATCGATCCTCTTCAAACCCCATCACGACGGAGGTCCGAATAGCCTGATTTCCTTTGATGACAAAAATGAATTTCGACCCTCCCTCTTCAAGGACGGCGTTTCTCGGAATGACCAGAGTCTTTGGTTTTTCCGAGAGAGCAACCGTAAGCCTTGCAAACATTCCCGGTTTGAGAAGTCCGTTTGAATTCGGGATATCGATCTCTGCCTGTAACGTCCGCGTCGCCACGTCCAAGGCCTTATTGATCCTTGCCACTTTTCCTTCGAAGCTTTTTCCCGGATAAGCTTCGGTTTGAATGTTGGCTTTCATTCCCTGTTTCAAAAGAGGGATATCTCGCTCTAAGACATTGGCCACCACTTTAAGCGTCTCCGTATGGACGAGGCTGACCAAAGGCGTTGAGGGAGAGACCAACGCCCCCGCGTCGACATATTTACGGACAATCTCCCCAGAAAAGGGGGCCAGGATCGACGTATTCTGGAGGCGAATCCTTTCCTGTTCGAGGATCGCCTCCATCTCTTTCAACTTTGCCTGGCTGGCCTCTCGCACTTCCTGTCGGGCTCCCTCTTTAACCAGCTTCAGGTGCTGTTGGCTCGCTTCCAACTGGGCCTCTGCAACGGTGTATTCCATTTCAGCAGAATCCATCTCTTTTTTCGAGATGACCTGCCTCTTGAACAGAGCGTCAACCCTTTCCCTTTGTAGCTTCGCGTTGTCAAACCGGGACTGGGCCTGCCGGACTGCCTCCTCGGCCTGACGGAGCTCTTCTGGCCTCGACCCCGCCATGAGCTCGGAAAGTTGGGCCTTTGCATAGGCTACTTTTGCTTCAGCTTCTTTCATCTTTTGCAAGAAATCGGCACGGTCAATCTGAGCGACCCTCTGGCCCTGCCGAACGGAATCCCCTATATTTACGTCAATCCGCTCCAGATAGCCGGAGACTTTCGGAAAGAGGTCGACTTGCATCAAGGGAGCAATATCTCCGGTTGCGGAAAGGAAGTGCGTGATGTCCATCCGGGTGACCGGAGAGACTTGAACAGGGATCTCAACCCGGGCCACTCGATGGCTGGCGGTTCTCTTCTGGGTGAAACCCCACACCTGGTATAGAGCTAAGGCGGCAATGCCCAGTAGCACCAGGAGGACCGCCCATTTCAGTGGCTTCCACGCATTCTTCGACAACCAGGAAGACGAATCCTTGGCACTCATGTCCCCTGTTCCCACGAGGCTAAATAGTGCTCCTGCTCATCGGTCAGTCGATCGATCTGGATACCCATGGACTGCAGTTTCATCCGGGCAATCTGTCGGTCAATCTCGTGGGGAACCTGGTAAACTTTCTTCTCTAACTGATGATGATTCTTTACGAGATATTCAGCCGACAAGGCCTGGTTGGCAAAGCTCATATCCATCACACCGGAGGGATGGCCTTCTGCGGAGGCCAGATTAATCAATCTTCCTTCCCCAAGAACGTAGATCTTTCGGCCATTCTTCAGCTGAAATTCCTCCACATAGTCCCGGATTTGCCTGCGGGAGGCTGTCACTTCCTGCAACCCACCCAGATCGAGTTCCACATTGAAATGGCCTGAATTGGCGACGATCGCACCATCTTTCATTTTCAAGAAATGTTCCTTACGGATCACATTCACATTTCCCGAGACCGTACAGAAGATGTCCCCTTCTTCGGCGGCCTCAGCCATGGGGAGGGCACGATACCCATCCATCACAGCCTCCAAGGCTCGAAGAGGATTCACCTCTGTCACGATGACATTGGCTCCCATCCCATCGGCCCTCATGGCGAGACCCTTTCCGCACCATCCATATCCGGACACAACAAAGTTCGATCCTGCAAATAATCGATTCGTGGCTCGGATAATTCCATCTATCGTGGACTGTCCGGTGCCATAACGATTATCGAAAAAGCGTTTGGTCTCCGCATCGTTGACCGCAATAATAGGGAATTTCAACACGCCCGTTCTCTCCATCGAACGAAGCCGGATGACACCCGTGGTCGTCTCTTCCGTCCCACCTATTAGACCCTTCATCATCTCTTCCCGCCTTGCGCGGGAAAGTCCGTTTGCCCATTGACGAACCCCCGAAGACAGTTCTCCCCATTTTTCAAGGGCAATGAAATGAAAAGAGGAGACGAGATCGGCTCCGTCATCCATGGTCAGGTTCGGAAAAAAGGCTAAGGCCTTTTGGATATGGCTGTAATAGGTCTCACTGTCCTCTCCTTTGATGCCGAAGACAGGAAGGTTGAGATTTTTAACCAGGTGCGCGGCCACATCATCCTGAGTGCTTAAAGGATTGGAGGCGCAAAGGGTCACTTGGGCGCCTCCCGCTAAGAGGGTTCTCATCAGAACGGCTGTCTCCGTCGTCACATGGAGACAGGCTGAGAGACGAACCCCCCTCAGGGGTTTCTCTTTTTCAAAACGGTCCCGGATCAACTTCAAAACAGGCATGGCCATCTCCGCCCACTCCATCCGGAGACGCCCTTTCTCTGACAATGAGATATCCTTGATGTGATAGTCCATGTTTTCCCTCGGAAAATTTCAGATTTGAGATTTTAGATTTCAGATTTTAAATCTACAATCTGCAATCTGAAATGCTATATTCCTGCCGCTTTCCTCAGCTCTTGTGCGCGATGGGTGCTCTCCCATGTAAATCCAGGTTCATTGCGACCAAAATGTCCATAACAGGCCGTCTGCTTGTAGATCGGCCTGAGAAGATCGAGGTATTGAATAATGGCTCTTGGTCTGAGATCGAAAACCTCCCGGATGATCTTTGCAATCTGATCAGGAGGAATCTTAGAGGTCCTCGACGTATCAACCATTAAGGAAACGGGCTCCGCTCGTCCGATGGTATAGGCGATTTGAACCTCGCACTTCTCCGCAAGCCCCGCCGCCACGATGTTCTTGGCTACATGTCGGGCCATGTAGGAGGCACTGCGGTCCATCTTAGAAGGGTCCTTTCCCGAAAAGCACCCTCCCCCATGGCTGCCCACGCCTCCGTACGTATCGACGATGATCTTTCTCCCGGTCAGGCCACAATCTGCCTTGGGACCTCCGTGAACGAATCGCCCTGTCGTATTGATGTAATATTTCGTTTTCTTGTCCCTAAGTTCTGGGGGGATGACCTTATGAATCACCTCTTCGATGATCCCTTCTTTCAATGTGTCATAAGCCACCTTATCGGAATGTTGGGCGGCGATGACGATCGAATCGATCCGAACGGGTTTTCCATTAATATACTGGATGGTTACCTGGGACTTTCCATCAGGCCTCAGAAAATCGAGAATCTTCTGTTTTCGTACCTCCGCGAGCCGCCGGGTCAGCCGATGGGCATAAATAATCGGCATGGGCATCAGCTCCGGCGTCTCATTACAAGCATACCCGAACATCAATCCCTGATCTCCAGCCCCCTGCTCGTGATTCTGGGACCCATCCACCCCTTGGGCAATGTCGGGGGATTGTTCATCGATCGAGGTGATGACGGCACAGGTCTCCCAATCGAATCCCATCGCTGAATCGTTGTACCCGATCTCTTTGATCGTCTCGCGCACAATCGTCGGCATGTGAACGTAGCAGGAAGTGGTGATCTCTCCCGCGATGATCGCCATTCCTGTCGTCACCATGGTCTCGCACGCCACCCGGGCCTTGGGATCCTCTCGAATAATCGCATCCAGAACAGCATCCGAGATCTGATCCGCAACCTTATCCGGATGTCCTTCTGTCACGGATTCAGAGGTAAACAAAAAGTCTGTCATGGCCATATACCTTCTCCTCCTTACCTATGCTTTCACATCCTCGTAACACTTGATTAAATCTTCAGGAAAACGTTCAGCCATCCAGTTCCGGACCTGGCATTCAATCTCTGACGCGGTCGAGAGCTGGAAGATTTGGTCGACCAGGGTTTGGGTCTCTTCGAACTTCGCTATCCGGAGCACCTTTTTCACCTTCGGGATGGCCACAGGGTTCATGCTAAATTCATCCAGGCCGAGTCCAAGCAAGACGAGCGAATAGGCCGGTTCAGCCGCCATCTCCCCACAGATGGCCACTGGAATTCCCGCTTGATGCGCGGACTGGACAACCCCCCGAATGATGCGCAGGATCGCTGGATGAAGGGGTTCATATAAATAGGAAACATGTTCATTGATTCGATCCACCGCCAGAGCATACTGGATCAAATCGTTCGTCCCAATGCTAAAAAAATCCACTTCCCGGGCTAAGATATCTGCTGTGATAGAGGCAGAAGGAATTTCAATCATCGCTCCGATTTGTATCCCTTGATCAAAGGGGATCTTCTCTTTTCTCAGGCTCCGCTTCACCTCTTCCAAAACCGCTTTCGCCTGCCG
>CAYMTD010000138.1:0-6231 GCA_964393245.1 uncultured Syntrophaceae bacterium | reverse complement strand
ATCTCGTCCTCTCCAGAGACGCCATGAGAAGGCTTCGGGCTATCCAGGAATTGAGTGAACTGGGGTCGGGGTTCAGACTAGCTGTTCAGGACCTGGAGATTCGCGGAGCAGGAAATCTTCTCGGGCCCTCCCAATCCGGCCATATCGCAACCGTGGGATTTGAACTCTATAGCCAGTTGATGGAGAGAGCCGTTCGAGAGTTGCGAGGCGAGGAAATCGTCGAGGAGGTTACTCCGGAGATCCATTTCCATCTCCCCGCTTTCATTCCCGAGAATTATGTGGAAGATCCGGGGGACCGCTTAAGTCTCTATCGAAGGCTCTCCCTCTGCCAGTCAGATGGAGAGGTGCGGAAGCTCCGGGAAGAACTGGTCGACCGATTTGGAAAGATTCCTGAGGAGGCAGAGCGTCTGCTCGAAGTGATCAAGGTAAAAATTCTTCTCACGAAATTGTCGATCAAGAAATTTGAGGAGACGACCTCTCAAATCGTCCTGACCTTCGACGAAAAGACTCGGGTCTCTCCGGAAAAAGTAGTGGCTTTCGTTCATCAGGGAGAAGGACGCCATCGATTCACCCCGGACGCCAGATTGGTCGTTGAAGGGTGGCCTGATGTGAAAAAAGACCCTTTCGGAGCTGCCAGAAAGCTGTTGCAAGCCCTGGCCTGATGTGGTAGATTTTTCACTGAATTCCAAACAGAACAGACGACAGAAGGGAAAGGAATGAAAAGACATGGTTTGCTGCTCCTCGCGTTGATCTTTCTGATCGGCTTTGAGGGCTGTGGGGAGTGGGGAGGAGGGCTTCCCGACCACATTCTTGCCCAAGTCAATGAGGAACAGATCACGGTGGATGAATTCAACCGGGAGGTGAAGGAGCTGATCCTGGAACCTGGTCAGGAGGTCAAAGGGCAGAACTTCTCCAACCTCAAAGAGGCCTATCTGGACCAGGTGATCGAACGGAAGATCTTGGTCCAGGAAGCCAGACGGTTAGGGATTAGGGTCTCTTCAGAGGAAGTAAACCAGGCCATCTCTGAGATCAAAAAGGATTATCCTGGCGAGGGATTTGGAGAGACCCTGGGCCTCAAAGGCATGACCCTGGAGGATTGGAAAAGCCGACTGGAAGAGAAACTGCTGGCCGAGAAGATGATCCGCCATGCACTCTATTATCGAGGAGAGATCGATGAAAAGGAGGCCCTCCAGTATTACGAGAACCATCTCTCTAATTTCCAGATGAGTGAGAGGGTCAGAGCCCGGCAAATCGTTGTCGCGAGTGAGGAGGAAGCGATTCAGCTCCTGAACCAACTCAAGAAAGGAGAGAATTTCGAGAAATTGGCAATGAAAAAATCCCTTGGACCTGAAAAAGTCGAGGGCGGAGATTTAGGTTATTTCAGTAGGGGAGAGAGACCAGCCGAGTTCGAGCAGGTCTTTTCCTTGGAGGTGGGTGAGATCAGCGGGGTGATCAGAAGTCCTTATGGCTATCACATCTTCAGGTTGGAGGAGAAGATCGCCCCCCGGCAAATTCCTTTCGAGGAGGCGAAAGCAGGAATCCTCCAAGAGCTTCGCCATAAGAAGGGTGAGGAAGAATATCAGCGGTGGCTCAAAACGCTCAAAGGAAAGGCAAAGGTGAAGGTCAACAAAAAATGGCTCCGGTCATGAAAGGGAGAAGGAAGAAGATGAAAAGGGTGCTTTTCGGAATGGCGACGTTCTTCCTCAGTTATGGCCTCCTCTCGCCCAGCGGAGCTGTGGTCGATCGTGTCGTTGCGGTGGTCAATCAAGAGATCATCACCTTCTCAGAAATAGAGAAATGGAGCCGTCCATTCCGGGAAGAGATCCGAACCGAAGATCGGCTGGGACGACAGGAACGTCTTCAGGAGGTTTTGCGGAAGGTCCTGGATAAGGTGATTGAGGAGAAATTGATCGAGCAGGAAGCCAGGAAGTCTGGAATCAAAGTGACGAGCAAAGAGATCGAGATGGCCATTGAGGAGGTGAAGCAAAAAAACAAGGTCGATCAGGAAGGGTTGGAAAAGGCTTTGGCCTCCGAGGGATTGACGTTCGAGACATTTAGAAAAGAGATGGAGAAAAGGATTTTGCGCGCCAAATTTGTCCATTCGGCTATTAAGGTGGTAGGGAAACCTGGGGAGAAAGAATTGAGGGAGTTCTTTCAGAAAAATGTTGATCGCTATCGGGTCGATGAATCGTATCGACCAGCCCACATTCTATTTCTGATTCCGAGAGAAGCGGCGCCGGAGGAAATTCGGAGAATTCGAAGGAAAAGCCAAACCGTCTTGGGAAGAATTAAAGAAGGGGCAGATTTTGGAAAGATGGCGATGGAGTTCTCCGAGGATCCCTCAAGCAGAAATGAAGGAGGAGATCTGGGTTTCTTCAAGAAGGGAGAACTTCTCCCGGCACTCGAAAAGGAAGCGAGTAAGCTTCGGATCGGGGAGGTCAGTGGCCTCTTTCGGACAGAACTCGGTTACCACATCCTTAAGCTCCTTGATCGGAAGGGAGGAACCCTCCCTCCTTTTGAAGAGGTTAAGGAAAGGGTTCGGGCCGATTACTATGAAAAGGAGTGGGAGCAGGCCTATCAGCAGTTTCTCAGCAAGTTGAAGGAGAAGTCCGTCATCGAAATCAAATTGTAACTGAAAGACAATAGTTCTCATTTCAAAAAAGGGTGAATAAAGTCGCCCCTACCCACATCGGGTAATGCGTTTTTCCGGCTCTATCATCGATGTCAAGTCGCCCCATCACCCCATCCTCCGATCCCCCCACCAGACCTTACCTACCCAAGATCGGGATCACCATGGGTGACCCCACGGGTATCGGACCGGAAATCATCGTCAAGGCCCTTTCAAAGAGATCCCTCTTTCGGGTCTGTCGCCCCGTGATCTTCGGCGATCAGGGAGTTCTCTTGAAGACCATTCAGAGGTTGGGCGCGCGCGCCACCGTGGAGATTCTTGCAGAGCCACCAGACGAAGGGTATTCCGCCCGAAAGATCTTTCTTCTTCCTTTAAGCCACTTGCCGGCCTCCTCTGTCCGATTCGGGGAGCCCGACAGGGCATGTGGACAGGCTATGGTGAGATATGTTGAAGAAGCGGTGCGGTGGGTGACAAATGGAAGGCTGGATGGCATGACCACCTGTCCCATCCATAAACAGGCGATTCGTGAAGCGGGTTACTCGTTTTCTGGCCATACTGAACTCTTGGCCCACCTGGCGAAAGCCCCTCTGGTAGTCATGATGTTTGTGGGATCGAAGTGGAAAGTGGTTCTCGTCACCACCCACCTCCCTCTTCACGGAGTTGCCCGATCGATTACGAAGGAGCGGGTTTTTTCTATCATCCGGTTAACCGGAGAAGGGCTGAAGAATTATTTCGGAATCCGGCATCCAAGGATTGCTGTCCTTGGGCTCAATCCTCATGCTGGCGAAGAGGGACTTCTGGGAGAGGAAGAGAAGAAAGAGATTTTCCCTGCGATCGAGAAGGCGAGGTCTCAGGGGGCCACAGTGGAGGGCCCCTTTCCTGCTGACTCCTTTTTCGATCTGTCTCGACCTTCTTCGTTCGATGCAGTGGTCGCCATGTACCATGATCAAGGTCTTATTCCAATAAAGATGTTCGATTTCCGACGCGCTGTGAATCTGACCTTAGGACTACCCTTTGTCCGGACCTCGGTTGCCCATGGGACAGCCTATGACATTGCCGGAAAGGGTTTGGCCGACCCAAACAATCTCACAAAGGCGATTCTTTTAGCCTCTAATCTATCGAAATTTAAAAAGAAATATTGTTGG
The DNA here is from genome assembly GCA_964393245.1 of uncultured Syntrophaceae bacterium. Lineage (GTDB taxonomy): Bacteria > Desulfobacterota > BSN033 > BSN033 > UBA1163 > CAYMJV01. Next base: position 2,457 of record CAYMTD010000138.1, on the reverse strand, counting down.
ACCAAATAACCAAAAAGGTGTTGACAAAAACCCGGATTTGGGCTAAAAGAGTTACTTGTGAAATTTATCTTTTGACTCAGTCTATAAACAATTATTAGACTGCAATTCGTTTCTTCCACAAGGAGAAAAAAATGCGAGAAGTGGTTATTGTGAGCGGAGCAAGAACAGCCATCGGAACCTTCGGCGCCTCTCTAAAGGACGTTCAAGTCGTTAAACTCGGTGCCACTGTGATCAAGGAAGTTCTGAAAAGGGCGGGTCTCAGGCCAATTGCAAGTAAAGAGTTGTTAGAAGTCGCTCCAGATATGTTCAAATGGATTGGGATGACTGATCTCGAAAAGTCCTATTATCAATGGGATGACACGCTTGAAGAAGTGCAGGTCGATGAAGTGATTATGGGCAATGTCCTTATTGCCGGGCAAGGACAGAATCCAGCACGGCAGGCCATGATCTTTGCAGGGGTCCCGAAAGAGATTAACGCTTTTACGGTGAATAAGGTATGTGCTTCGGGCCTAAAGGCGATTGCCTTAGGGGCTCAATCGATCCAATTGGGCGAGGCCGATGTAGTTGTGGCGGGGGGGATGGAGAATATGAGTCAGACCCCTTACGCCTTTCCCCAGGGACGCTGGGGGGCAAGAATGTTCAACCAAGAGATGGTGGATCTGATGGTTTTCGATGGTCTTTTTGAGATCTTCTATGGATACCACATGGGGTTGACTGCGGAGAACATCGCTGAGAAATTTGGAATTTCGAGGAAGGAGCAGGATGAACTCGGACTCCTGAGCCATCAGAGGGCAAGGGCGGCCATCAAGAACGGGATTTTTAAAGAGGAGATCGTTCCGGTAGCCATTCCTCAGAAGAAAGGGGATCCGGTCTCTTTCGACACGGACGAAAGGCCGATGGATACCTCTCTGGAAAAGATGGCCAAGCTGCCCACGGCCTTCAAACCCGGAGGAACCGTGACCGCAGGAAATGCCTCCGGGATCAATGATGCCGCTGCGGCCGTGCTTTTGATGTCAAGAGAGAAGGCCAGGGCATTGAAACTGGAGCCCCTTGGGACGATTCGCTCCTACGCTTCCGGAGGCGTAGACCCGGCCTATATGGGCCTGGGTCCCATCCCTGCTGTAAGAAAGGCTTTGAAAAAAGCAAAGGTTTCTCTGAATGACATTGGGTTGATCGAACTGAATGAGGCTTTTGCCTCCCAGGCCATTGCCTGCATCCGGGAACTCAAGTTTGACCTCGAAAAGACGAATGTTAATGGAAGTGGAATTTCCCTGGGCCATCCCATCGGATGTACGGGGGCGAGGTTGATCGTCACCTTGCTGCACGAAATGAGACGGCGAAAGGTTGGTCTCGGCCTTGCCACCCTCTGCATCGGCGGAGGCCAAGGCATGGCGATGGTTGTGGAGAAGAGTTAGAAGAACGATAAACAATGAACGATGTCCGATGAACAATAAATAGAGATTGGAGTGAAGGATGGACTATAAGAATATTTTGTTGTCTTTTGAGGGGGAGATCGGGGTTCTGACCATCAATCGGCCTAAAGCGCTCAATTCCTTAAACACCGAGACCCTTCAGGACATTCAGATGGGAATGCAAGAGGTCAAAAATAATCATTCCTGTAAAGTTCTCATCGTGACGGGGGCCGGAGACAAGGCTTTTGTCGCTGGAGCCGATATCTCGGAGATGAAGGGGATGAACTCTATGGAGGCCCTCAACTTCTCCAAATTGGGACATCTGACACTGAAGATGATACAGGACTTGGATCGGCCGGTCATTGCTGCAGTCAACGGTTATGCCTTGGGAGGGGGGACTGAAATCGCCTTGGCTTGTGACTTCATTTATGCCTCCGAGAATGCGAGGTTCGGCGTGCCAGAGGTAACCCTCGGCATCTTTCCTGGTTTCGGTGGAACGCAACGCCTCCCACGTCTGATCGGGAAAGGGAAAGCCAAGGAACTTATTTATACAGGGAAGATGGTGAGTGCCCAAGAGGCGTATCAAATGGGGATCGTCAATCGGGTCTTTCCCCCGGCTTCCCTGATGGAGGAGACAAGGAAGACGGCTGCCCAGATCGCTGGGAATGGAATGGTAGGGATCAGGCTGGCAAAAATGGTCATCGATGCAGGTTTCAACATGGATCTTACAGAAGCCTGTTCGTTGGAATCGTACGCCTTCAGCTTCGGTTTTACTACGGAAGATCAGAAGGAAGGGATGACCGCCTTCATCGAAAAAAGGAAACCGAATTTCAAAGGAAGATGAGGAGGAAGACGTGAAGATCGCCGTATGCATTAAGCAGGTTCCGGACACGACAGATGTGAAGATAGACCCCCAAACAAACACACTGGTTCGAGAAGGGGTGGCCAGCATTACCAATCCCTTCGATGAATATGCGGTCGAAGAGGGCCTTCTCATCAAAGAAAAGCATGGCGGCGAAGTCCATGTGATCAGCATGGGCCCGCC
>CAYMTD010000137.1:0-6239 GCA_964393245.1 uncultured Syntrophaceae bacterium | reverse complement strand
GAAATGACCTATGCGGCGGGGAGGATCCCCGGAGGCTTCTTTAAGAGGGAAGGGAAGCCGAGCGATCGGGAAACGTTGATCTCTCGATTTATCGATCGTCCGCTCCGCCCCCTTTTCCCAAAAGGATTTCAGAATGAGATCCAAGTCATCGCGACCGTTCTCTCAGCTGACCAGGATAACGATCCTGCGATTTTGGGAATGATCGGAGCATCGGCCGCCCTTTCCCTCTCGGACATTCCCTTCGACGGCCCGATCGCAGGGGCTAAGGTGGGCCGAATCGATGGTGAATATGTGCTCAACCCCACCCATGAGGAGCTCGAGCTGAGCGACATCGATCTCTTCGTTGCAGGAAGTGAGAACGCCATCATCATGGTGGAAGGAAGCGCCAGGGAGGTCAAGGAAGAGGAGATCTTGGAAGCCATCCTGTTTGGCCATCAGTCACTCAAACCTGTGATTGACGTTCAGAAACAATTGAGAGAGGCTATGGGGGTAACGACTGGAGAATTTGAGATCCAGACTCCGACAGAAGATCTCAGAGAGAAGGTGAGAGCCCTCGTCCAAGAGAAACTGGTGGAAGTCTTCCAGATTACTGAAAAAAAGGAACGAAGAGACCGTCTGGAAGAGATCCTTCAAATGACGTATCAAGCGCTCGGGGCCAGTGACGAAAATTCCCAAAATATGATCAAAACCATTTTTGAGGAGACCAACCGCAAACTGGTCAGAGGATTGATCCTCGATAGGAAGCGGAGGATCGATGGAAGGGGCCTTGCTGACATCCGCCCCATTTCTTGCGAGGTGGGGATCCTTCCGAGGACACATGGGTCTGCGCTCTTTACTCGCGGAGAAACACAGGTCCTCGCCGTTGTTACCTTCGGCACTTCGGAAGACGAACAGAAGATCAACTCTCTGACAGGGGAGACTTACAAGTCTTTTATGCTTCACTATAACTTCCCTCCATTTTCGGTGGGAGAGGTCTCACCGCTCCGATCGCCCAGCCGAAGGGAGATTGGACACGGAGCCCTGGCCGAAAGAGCAATTCAACCCATTCTGCCTTCTAATGAAAAATTTCCCTACACGATTCGGATCGTCTCAGAGGTTTTGGAATCGAATGGCTCCTCTTCCATGGCTACGGTCTGTGGAGCCAGCCTGTCTCTGATGGATGCAGGGGTTCCCATTAAGGCTCCCGTGGCGGGAATTGCCATGGGTTTGATTCATGAGGATGGAAGGGTGGCTGTTCTCTCCGACATCTTGGGCGACGAAGATCATTTCGGGGATATGGATTTTAAGGTGGCGGGTACAGCCGTCGGGGTTACAGCCATCCAGATGGATATCAAGATTCGCGGTATCTCAAAAGAGATCTTAGAAAAGGTCCTCGATCAGGCCCGTGCGGGGAAGCTCTATATTTTGGACAAGATGCGAGACACGATTGCAGAGCCCCGTAAGGATCTCTCCCGGCATGCCCCGCGGATCATTACACTTAAGGTGAAGCAGGAGAAAATTCGTGATGTCATCGGTCCTGGAGGGAAGAATATCCGAAGCATTGTGGATCAAACGGGTGTGAAAGTGGATGTCGAAGACTCGGGAACCGTAAAGCTTGCCTCCCCAAACTATGAGGCCATTGAGAAGGCCATCGCGATGATCAAGGGCCTGACGCAGGAAGTCGAGGTGGGTGGCCTCTATACAGGAAAGGTGAAGCGCATCCTTGGGTTTGGCGCCATTGTGGAACTCTACCCGGGAACGGATGGATTGATTCACATCTCTCAAATCGCAGAAACGCGCATTCGGGAGGTCTCCGATGTTCTGAAAGAGGGCGATGAGGTGTTCGTGAAGGTTCTGGATATCGATGCCCAGGGCCGCATTCGCCTGAGTCGTAAGGCTGCCTTGAGGGAGGCAAAACCTGTGGCCGAAAGGACACAGGGCAGCCACTGAGAAAATGGAAAAATGACAAGAAAATCTCCTGATTCCTTGAATCCTTCATGGTTGACGGCGGGGATGGGGTATCGAAAGACTCTCCTGGACAATGGAATTCGAGTCATCACCGAAGAGATCCCCTATCTCAAATCCGTCTCCATTGGCGTCTGGGTTACCACAGGCTCCCGGGATGAGCAGCCCCATGAAAATGGGATTTCCCATTTCATCGAACACCTCCTCTTCAAAGGAACGGAGAGGAGGACGGCCTTCGACATCGCCAAGGAGATCGATTCTGTCGGCGGGACGCTCAATGCCTTTACGGGAAGAGAATATACCTGCTTCTATGCCAAGGTAATTGACAAAAACCTGCCCCTGGCGATCGATCTTCTTTCGGATATCTTTCTCCACTCCCTGCTCGATGTCAAAGATGTGGAGAAGGAGAGGATGGTCATCCTTCAGGAGATTAAGATGGTGGAGGATACGCCCGACGATTTCATCCATGACTTTTTTAACCGGGTCTGCTGGGGCGACCATCCGCTCGGTTTTCCTATCTTTGGTACCTCCGATCTGGTTCAGTCCTTCACTCGGCAACAGATCTTTGAATTCTTGAAAGAGAACTATACCCCCAGACGAATCATCATCTGCGCAGCTGGGAACCTGGAGCACGAAGAGGTGGTCGGTCTCATTGATGAGACGTTTGGACAACTCCCGCCCTCCGATCGGGAAAGGAGTCGGATAAAACCTCATTCGATCTCGACCACCAACATCCGGAAGCGGGAGTTAGAGCAGGTCCACTTCTGTTTGGGAACCCGTGGGCTTCCTTACAACCACTCGCTTCGCTTTGCTTCCTACCTCCTCAATACCATCCTGGGAGGGGGGATGAGTTCAAGGCTTTTTCAGGAGATCCGTGAGAACCGCGGGTTAGCCTATTCGGTCTACTCCTATCTTCCCTCTTACATCGATACCGGTCTGGTGGTCGTTTACGCAGGAACCAGCGAGGCCTCCTTCCAGGAGGTCATTGAACTCGTGCACCAGGAGTTCAACCGCCTCAAGAAAGAGCCTTTTAAGAATGGGGAGTTGGAAACCGCCAAGGAACAATTGAAGGGAAATCTTCTCCTCAGCCTTGAAAGTTCGGAGAATTTGATGACCCGTCTGGCGAAAAATGAAATCTATTTTGGGACCTATCTCCCCGTTGAGAGAACGCTGAAGGGGATAGACGAAGTCGAGGAAGGAGTGGTTCGCGATTTAGCCAGAGAACTTTTCGATGAACAATTTTTCTGCCTTACGGTTCTCGGGCCGACAGACGGAAAATATCTGAACGAGGCCCTGTCGAAGTCTGGATGAACGGACTCCATGAAAATTTATGTTAAGCGTTTGAAGAAAGACGCTTCTATCTCTTTGCCCCGATATATGACTGAAGGGGCTTCCGGTATGGACCTCTTTGCGTCCCTCGCCGAAGAAGTGACACTTGCTCCTGGAGAGAGAAAGCTGATCCCTGCTGGAATCTCCGTTGCTATTCCCGAGGGATTTGAGGGCCAAATCCGAGCACGAAGTGGGCTCGCCATCCAGAAGGGAATCGGTATTGTCAATGGACCGGGAACGATCGATTCCGATTACAGAGGGGAGGTCGGTGTCCTTTTGATCAATTTTGGCGAGGAACCCTTTACCATCCGTAACGGAGACAGGATTGCTCAGATGGTCATCTCCCCGGTTTATCGTGTTACACTACAAGAAGTTGACGATCTCCCCCCGACTGGCAGGCAGGGAGAAGGGTTTGGCCATACAGGGATCTGAGATGGGCCCAGGGTAACTTGGGTTGATGAAAAAGCAGAGGGTCCCTTTTGCCTCTGCTTTTTGTTTGGGAGCGAACTTGAACCAGATGCTGGACCGATTTCTTCATTACCTCATCGTTGAGAAAGGACTATCGAAGAATACGATTGAAGCCTATGGCCACAACTTAAATCGCTTCCTGACTCATCTACAAAAAGGCGGAATTCAAGAGCTTACGAAGGTTGGTAAACTCGATGTGAAGGCTTTTCTTCTCTCCCTGAAAAGAAAGGGGCTCTCGGCAAAGACGGTGGTGAGGAACTTAGTTGCTCTTCGAACTTTCTTCAACTTCTTAACTCAGGAAGGAGTTCTGCAAACCAATCCGGTTGAGGAGATAGAATCCCCCAAGGTGTCGAAAACCTTGCCGGAAATCCTATCCCTAAAAGAGGTGGAGCAGCTGCTCGAGCAGCCCGATCCCCAGTCGCCCCTGGGTCTTAGAGACCGGGCCATGCTGGAGTTGCTCTATGCCACAGGAATGAGGGTTTCCGAGTTGACTCGACTTCCCATGAACCAGATCAATTTAGAAGCGGGCTACGTTCTTCTTTACGGAAAGGGGTCAAAGGAGAGGCTCGTTCCCCTGGGGAGAGAGGCCATCGAATGGATGACTCGATATCTTAAGACAGCCCGTGAGAAACTGGCCAAAGGGAGGGAAAGCCCCTTTCTCTTCATCAACCGTTCCGGGAGGGAACTGAGCCGCCAACGCTTCTGGAAGAACCTCAAGACCTATGGGCGAAAGGCTCGTATCCAGAAAAGGATCACCCCTCACCTCCTGCGCCACTCTTTCGCGAGTCATCTGCTCGAACGGGGGGCAGATCTAAGATCGGTCCAAATGATGCTTGGTCACGTGGATATTTCGACGACCCAGATTTACACCCATGTGACTGGAGAGAGGTTGAAGAAAGTTCATGAGCGGTACCATCCGAGAGGATAAAAAAGAGAGTTAAAAGTTAAGAATTTGAATTTAACTTGTAACTTTTAACTCATAACTTGGAACTGTCATTTATTATGGACGTCATCACCACCCATACCAATGCTGATTTCGATTCTCTGGCTTCCATGGTGGCCGCTAAGAAACTCTACCCCCATGCTGTCCTGGTCTTCCCCGGATCTCAAGAGAGGAGCCTCCGGGACTTCTTTATTCATTCCACGCTTTATGCGCTTGAGGTGGAACGGATAAAGAATATTGATCTTCAGGAGGTGAAGCGTCTCATTCTGGTAGATACCCGACAGATGAGTAGGATTGGAAAGTTTTCAGAACTGATATCCAAGCCGGGAGTGGACATTCATATCTATGATCACCATCCTCCTTCTTCGGACGACCTTCATGGCTCTTTGGAGGTGATCTCAGAGGTGGGGGCGACCACCACGCTCCTGCTCAATCTGCTTCGTGAAAGAGGAATTGAAATCAACCCGGATGAAGCTACGGTGATGCTTCTGGGGATCTATGAGGATACGGGGAACCTGACTTTTCCTTCTACCCGACAAGAGGATTTCATTGCAGCGGGATACCTCGTTGGAAAGGGTGCCAATCTGAACGTCCTTTCAAATGTGATCACCAAGGAACTCACTGCCGAGCAGGTCTTCCTCCTGAACGACCTCATTCAGTCAGCAACCCGATTCACGATCCACGGGGTCGATGTCGTGATTGCGGAGGCAGCGGTCGACCATTATATCGGAGACATTGCGATTCTGGTGCATAAGCTGAAAGATATGGAAAATTTGGATGTGCTTTTTGTCCTGGTTCGAATGGAGGATCGGATCTACTTCATCGGAAGAAGCCGCTTGGAAGAGGTCAACGTCGCAGATATCGCCGGTGAACTTGGAGGCGGAGGGCACCCCACGGCCGCCTCGGCAACGCTCAGGGAAATGAGTCTGATGGAGGCCCATGATCGCCTCCTAAAAGTTTTGAAGGAGATGATTCGACCCAAAAGGGTGGCCAGGGACGTCATGGTCTTCCCAGTGAAGACCGTTGATCCCGAAAGGACACTAAAAGAGGTGCAGGAGATGCTTACCCGCTATAATCTGACCAGCCTGCCTGTCCTTCAGGACTCGAAGGTCATCGGATTGATTTCAAAGCAGGTCGTGGAGCGCGGATTGCATCACGGGCTCCAGAAGTCTTTGGTCAAAGAATATATGACAACCGAGTTTCCGACCATCTCTCCCGAGACTTCCTTTTCCCGCATTCAGGAATTGATCATCGGACAGAATCAAAGCCTTCTTCCGGTCATCGAGAAAGACCAGTTGGTGGGAACGGTCTCAGTGGGAGACACCATGCGAGTCCTTCAAGAGGAGATGTTGAAGTCGTCGAAGGGCCTTTCTGCTCTCGAAAGCCAACCTCTCTATGCACGGAAAAAGATCATCTCGCAGTTGATGGGTGAACGTTTTCCTGACCGTATCCACGATCTTCTGATTGAGTTTGGCAAGGTAGGGGATCTGTTAGGTTATGCGGTCTATGCCGTGGGTGGGTTTGTCAGGGACCTCCTGATGAGGGTGGATAACTT
>CAYMTD010000136.1:0-6244 GCA_964393245.1 uncultured Syntrophaceae bacterium | reverse complement strand
GATTCCTGCTTCCGCAGGAATGACGAAGAAGAGGGCATCAAGGTTCAAGTCGACTCGAAGTCGACATGTATTCGGAACCCCTCGCCTTCAAGGCGAGGGTAGTTCAGTTGCCATTTTGGTCACAATTTAATTTATAAGTGACCAAAGACCATGTTGTCATGGGATAGAGGAAGTGGATCAGATCCTCATTGAGGCTCAGAAGAATCAGAATGCCGGTCAATTGCATAGGGCGGAAACTCTCTGCCGCCAAATTCTCTCCGCCGACCCTTCCCATCCGGATGCCTTACACCTCTTGGGCATCATTCACATCCAAAGAGGAAGAAATGGGGAGGCCGTCACCTTCATCGAAAGGGCTCTCCGTCAAAATAAGAATTCCGCAGAATATTACGCGAACCTGGCGGTTGCATTGCAAAACATGGGAAGGAACGGAGAGGCCATTTCAGCCTCTCTTCGAGCCCTTTCCCTTAATCCCCGAAGCTTCTCTGCCCATAACACCATGGGGAATGCCCTGAAAGATCAGAGGAGGTTGGAGGAGGCCGCGGAAAGCTTCCACAAGGCCCTTTCCATCAAACCGGAGAGCCCAGAGGTCTATTTCAATCTCGGCAACGTCTTCGCCGAACAGGAAAAGTTTGATCGGGCTGTAGAATGTTACAGACGAGCATTGACCATCAAGCCCGATCTCTGGAGAGCTCACTTCCACCTTGGCCGGGTGCTTAAGAAAATGTCGAGAATGGACGAAGCGATCACGTGCTACCAACGGACTCTTGAGATCGAACCCGATTTTCCCGATGGTTACTTCATGCTTGGAAATGCCTACCAGGACCAGGGGCGGTTGAAGAAATCGATCAGATGCTATGAAAGGGCCATCCGCCTCAAGCCTGATTTTGCGGAAGCCCATAAGAATCTTGGCGCTGCCCTCTACGAATACGGAAAATTTGATGAGGCCCTAGCTGCCTATAAGGAGGCATTTCGGATAAAGCCGACAGCCGGGTTACGGATCAAGGTGGCGACCTTACTGCCTCCTATTGTGGATTCGGCTGAATCGATCGAGGTGATCCGTAACGAGCTTTCTAAGAATGTGAACGAGCTATTGATGGAAGAGATGGTCATGGATGATCCCGTGAAGGAGGTGGGCAACCCGAACATCTTCTACCTCGCCTATTATGGCCAAAATGATCGGGATCTGATGACCCGGCTGGCCAAGCTCTATCGCTTCTTGCCGGATCAGATCAGCCCTTCCAGGCCAAGGAGGATTTCCCAAAAGAGAAGAATCGGTTTTATCTCACGATTCTTCTGTAACCATTCCGTAGGAATTTTTTTCAATCCGATCATCGAATCTCTTTCCCGACAGGGCGATTTTGAGGTGACGATGTTCTCCGTTGGACCTCGTCAGGATGAGACCCTGCTTAAAACAGCGGCCGCTTGTGACCATCATATTTCACTGCCCATTGATCTCTTAAAGGCCAGACAGGTCCTCTCGGAGCAGTCCCTGGATATTTTGATCTACACCGACATCGGGATGGAACCTCTCACCTATTTCCTGGCCTTCACCCGATTAGCAAGGGTTCAGTGCGCGATGATCGGCCATTTGACGACGACCGGGATTCCCAACATCGACTACTTTATATCGAGCGAGCTGGTCGAACCCAAGGGGGCACAGGACCACTACAGTGAGACCCTGGTTCAACTCAAATCGATGCCCTGCATGATGAGAAAGCCGTCCCTTCCTCTTAAGCCAAAATCGAGAGGGGATTTTGGACTACCGGAGGACCGCATCCTCTACGTCGTCCCCATGCGTTTGCATAAGATTCATCCAGACTTCGATCCCGTTATCGCTGAGATCTTGCGCCGAAACCCCGGAGGGGAGGTCCTCCTGTTCAAGGATCCTCGTAACCTCTGGCACGAGTTGTTGTGGAAGCGCCTCTCCAAGACGCTGCCTGATGTGCTGGAGAGGATTCGATTCTTACCCTGGCTCAATGACGATGATTTTAGGAGCTTAATGATGGCAGCCGACGTGGTGCTCGACACCTTCCACTATGGAGGAGGGGTGACCTCCTTCATCATCTTTGCTACGGGTGCTCCCATCGTCACCTGGCCTGGAAGGTATTTACGGGGAAGGCTCACATTGGGATGTTACCGGAAAATGGAGATGATGGACTGTGTTGCAGAGGGCCCGAACGAATATGTGGACATTGCCACCCGTTTGGGAACGGATGAGGATTACCGAAGATCCATCAGGGAGAAGATATTAGAAAGGAGTACGACTCTTTATGATGATGAAGGAGTGGTTCGGGAACTTAGCCACTTCTTCAAGGAAGTAACCCGATGACAACACCCTTCTCATCTTCATTAGGAAATCTTTCCTAGGTGAGGGTTGCCTATTCTGCGGGCGATCCCCGGAGCCCGGCAGCAATGTTGAGGTTGATGTTAATGATCGCTGTTAGCTTTTCCGGAGAGGGGTAGGCCATCGTTTCGAAAATCCGTTTGTCAATGAAAGCGCTCAAGCTGAGGATATCCTGGCGAAGCTTCTTAGGAAGTGGATGATCTGTCCTTACAAGCTCTCCCTGAAAGACGCTCCAGATGAGTTGATTGAATCGAAACGCCTCTTGGAGTTTCGCATCCCTATCCTCCGCATCCCAATGGTCCTGACAATCTTTCAATTTAAGAGCAGCTTCGGTAAGAACCGATGCCTCGATTTCACGGCCTGACATGGTTGCCTTGTCGGTGGTTTTGTAGACTTCCAGTTGCCTTTTGTACATGGCGAATGGCCTCCTCTTCATATTGGATCAAACGCCGGGCAAGCTTCAGCGCCTGATAGTAGCGGTTGTTTAAGATGTGCTCACTGATCTGGTCGATCAAATCCAGCACACTGGGGGCTGCCTTCACAAGGCTCCGAACCAGTTTCCAGTAGAGATGATGGTAGGTGGTCAAATTCTTCTCATCCACATACATGAGTTGAATGACAAAGTAGATCCGGCGACATGGAGAACGGGCATCCTGCTCGCTCATGATGTCCTTTTGGCGGAGGATGGGAGCATGGTTCTCAACGATGAAATCACTCCGGGCATGGCCGTTTGTGATGACAGCCCCGCCAAGGATCATTCGTTCACGGGGTTTAAGTGTGATTTTCAGTGCCATGATTCCTATTTACTCCAGGAGATCGATGAACCACGACGGAGTCTCGGTTAGGCCGCTGATTGATTCAATGCTCAATGCGTGTTGAATCTCTTGACTCTTCAACTCCGCAGCTCCCTCCGGCAGATCAGATTCGAGTTCTTTCCCATTGCCAAGTTTCAACGCAGCCGCTTTCTTCTTGGCAATCTCAGAAGAGGAGATCTCCAAGGCCTCCGGGGCCAGCCTTGCACGGCCTTCTTGAAGGATCTCTCTGGCGGCATTAAGACTTTCGATGGCGACGGAAATCTCTTGATCGGTTGCCGCATGTAAAAGTTCGGGGATGTCAAGATCCTTCGGGAGAAGGGCTCGAAGGGTTCCTGCTTTGGCTCCCATTTTTTCTACCTTGCCAACGAACGGCGAATCAGTCTTGATCTTTGTCGCTCCCTGGTCTTTGGACTGGAAGGCCATCTGATCGATCTGCTTCCGGAGGGCATTGTAGCTCCGGAGGATCTTCACTCGTTCCTCACTGCCTGGAGGAAAGGGCGGAAAATTCTTTATGATCCTCTCTAATTGGGCCTTCATCTCCTCAATATATTTTCCGATCGTATCCATGATCTGATCCGCCGCCCGTACGTTCATCGCTTCCCAGTTCGATCTGGCATTGATGGCCTGGAGGCGACGGAATGCAGAAAGGCCTTTACGAACCTCCACCCCCTTGGTTGGATTTTCTCTCAGACCATTGACGTTCTTGTCAGCATTGAGTCTTTGAGGCAAGGACTCTAAAGACTTAAAGCTCTGCCTGAGGTGATGTAAGGTTTGGTCAATACTGATGCCAAAGGGAGACATGGGTCAATCCCAGTCAGAAGATAAGAGATAAAGAGGGGAGCATGGCCCCCCTCCTTATTCACTCTTTGTTAGAACAACCTCAACACCGATTGGGCTGCTTGAGCCGATAGGCTCAAGGCTGTCGTACTCAAGGCCTGACGGGTCTGAAGCATGAGCATATTCGCTCCCTCCTCATTCATATCGGCCAGTGTGAGATTGTCGGCCCCTGTCGTGAGGGTGTTGATCATGTTGGTCGTAAAGTCCTGCCGGGCATTGACGATGGCCAGATTGGATGAGAGGGTTGACGAATTGGTCCTCAGTGTATCGAGTGCCGCATCAAGATCCGTAACCGCTGCATCGATGTCCGCTGAAGTCGCCCAAGACCCTGTGGCATCAGCAATGCCTAAGCCACTGGAGGAGGCATCGAATCCGTTAATCACTAGCTCATTGGATCCATCTTCATTAAATTCGATCGTCAAATTGGCATCATCCAGGAGATTGGTTCCCTTGTAGCCTGAATCTTCCGACAAATTATCAATCTGGTCAAGGATCGTATTAAATTGGCTAGCCAGGGTGGCCGCTTCGGTTGTGCCAGCGGTTCGAGCAGCCGTTGCCAGACCTTTTGCAGACTCAATCAAAGCAGTAATTGCCTCGATGCCTGCATCAGCAGCCTTTACGACCTGAATGGCCTCGCTCATTCCGTCTTTACGACCAGCCAGGTCACTGGCTCGCTGTAAATGGGCCTGAGCGGCAAAATAGTTGGTTGGATTGTCCAGGGCGGAGTTTACCTTCTTCCCTGTGGACAAACGTTCCTGGGTCCGGTTGAGAAGCTCAACGGTCGACTGAAGGCTGACGAGGTTGCTTCTCATGCCTGAAGTCAAAGAGATGTCATTCAGTGCCATAATCGTTCTCCTTTTCTAAGGATTTTCTTGGCAGTTCTTGCCAAAAAGGTTTTGATTTGCCGAACTGAGCGGCTCCGCGAAGGCAAGAGTCTATTCCTCTTTCCGCGTTCGCCTCCTTTCCGACCCTGAATTTACCTTCGCTATTCTTATCGGGTTTATCTTTTTAAAACTTTAGGGGCAATTTGACGGGGGCTCCCGGGAAGGGGACAAGGGATTAAAGAAATCGAAATATCTGTCGATAAGTGAGATAGAGGGGAGTCCAAGAGTCCCCGCCCCCAAGGCCTGCCCTTGGAGCTGCCGTATAGGTCATGAGAATGAACTCTTCCCTTAGAAAATTTTCAACCGATCTGACGAAGAATCCTGCCCTCCCTTTTCACGAGCCCATCCAGATCCTCCTGGCCGAAGATGATGACGCTTTGAGGGAGATCCTTCAGGAATACTTAAACAAACCTGGCAGGGTGATCCGTTCCCACAAGGACGGTCTGGAGGCCATCAATGCTCTGAAAGGCGCCTTTTTCGATCTGGTGATCACCGACCTGATGATGCCTGGAACCGATGGCATCCAGATCCTGAGAGAGGTCAAGGGGTCCCATCCGGAGAGCATCGTCATCATCATGACAGGCTATGCCTCGCTCGACACAGCCATCGAGGCAATCCGAGGAGGAGCCTATGACTACATCCCAAAGCCATTTCGACTTGATGAACTGGAAGTTGTCATCGGCAATGCCTGTGAGAAGATCAACCTGCTGAGAGAGAACAGGCGGCTCCTTCAAAGATTGAAAGAGACCATGGCAGAACTGGAGGAGCTCCGGAGAACCTGGGAAAAACACTTTTCCCAATTCTACGACACCTATTGGACTGTCTCAGAGGAGCCTGAGGATTCTGAAATGGAGATCGTCTTGAATCAGATCAATCCGGTGCCACCCGATTACCATGGAGAGAAAGGGCTTCAACCAGAGGTCCTGGATGGCCTTGAACGATTGGTCCGGTTCAGGAAAGAAGGTTTTCTGAGCGAGGATGAATTCTTATCCCTGAAAAAGACGCTCTTGAAAAAATTGGACATACCTTAGCCCCTGTCGCAATCCCTCAGTTTTGGGTGGTAAAGTCTCCGGTAAACCTGTAACTCAGGGCTTCAGCCGTTCGGCCGAGCTCACGTCGAAGCCCTGATTGATCAGCCCTAAAGGGCTGAGTTACAGATTACAGTATCATTGATCCCCCTATAACTGAGAAGGTGTAAAAAAATTACGAACTCCGAAAACAAATTGTCATCTGAAAGGATGGCTGGGTTGAAGAAGATTTCGAGCGGAACCTTTCGCAATTCAGCTGCGATGGCATAACTCTGCTTAAACACACGACTTCTGATTCCACGGAAGGTCACCCATACCATCAAAACGAACCGCATT
>CAYMTD010000135.1:0-6304 GCA_964393245.1 uncultured Syntrophaceae bacterium | reverse complement strand
AACCAGGTGTACCTGGCAGGGGATTTTAACAATTGGGATACTGCTGCTCTCCCAACGACCCGTCTTGTTCTTGCTGTGTCCAGAACGAATTCGGAAGCCAGAATTGCGTCAGAATCGTGGAGTTAAGATCGGCAACTTAGATTTTGGCGCCTTTGATTGCCTTCATTCAGCTTATACAATTCTCGCTCCAATGGATGTCCCGGAGGAGGAATTTCCTCCTTAGCGAATCAGTCGATGGAGGCGGTGCTTGAAGCTCGGCACGAAGTTAACTCTATATCTTTCCCTCATTATTGTCGTAGGACTTTCAGGAATTGGCTATTTCCACATCAAGTCTCGTCAGAACATCCTTAACAAAAAGATGAAAGTGGCGGTGAAAAGCATTGGCCAGACCACGAAGGTCTCGCTGGAGAAGAGCGCCCTGCTGAGCGACAGCGAATATGTCCAGGAGCTGATCGACTCCATTGAGAAATACGAGAAGACCGTGGGTGTCCTTGTCTACCACCAGGGAAACGACCAGGTTTTCCGTACCCGTTCATTGGAAGAGGAATTCGAACCCTATGTAGAATTGATCAAGAAGTCAATTAAAGAGAATCGTCCTTTAGAGAAATTTGGAGTCCACCAAGGATTTCCGGTCTTTTCATATAGCTTCCCTCTCAAAGATCGGAATGGGAGAAGCATTGGCGGAGTTTCCATTCTTCAGCATACCTCCTTGATGGAAGAAGATGTCGAATTGTCCAAATGGGGCTTCCTCGCCATCTTTGTTCTTATTGGTGGGACAGTGGTCCTGGTTCTCATTGGCACTCGAAAGTGGATCCATCGACCCATCTCTCAACTGACAGAAGGGATCAAGGAGATGGCCAGAGGGCAACTTGACACGCACATACAATTAAAGAGCAAAGACGAGCTTTCCGAACTCTCTAAGGCATTCAATCAGATGGCCGTCGATTTGAAAGAGGCCCGTGAGAAGATGATCCGGGAAGCGGAAACCAAGCTGGAACTGGAAAGAAGCCTCCGGCAGTCTGAGAAATTGGCCACCATTGGGCAATTGGCCTCTGGACTGGCCCATGAGATCGGCACTCCTCTCAATATTATCGGCGGAAGGGTCGAGCTGACAAAGGGAAGCCTGGAAGACAGAGAGGAGGTACAAAAAAATCTGGACATTATTTCGAATCAAACAGTGAGGATTACAAAGATCATTCAGGAGCTCCTTGGTTTCGTCAAGAAGAAAAAGCCTGAAGAGACAACTGTAAGCATCGCTACACTTTTAGAGACCACGCTCGATTTTGTTGAGCATCAGGTCCGGAAGCAAGACGTGAAAGTAGAGATGGACTTTGAAGACAATCTCCCATCTGTCAAGGGAGATCCGGACCAACTCCAGCAGGTTTTCTTGAACCTCATCCTGAATGCGATTCAGTCCATGCCCGAAAGGGGGACGCTCCGGCTTTCTATATCGTCGAAATACACTTCGAAGAGGGGTCTTGAGCAGGCTGAGCCGCGATACTATGTGATGGTGAGCATAGAGGACACCGGGACAGGGATAGGGAGAGAAGTCATTCAAAACATTTTCAATCCTTTTTTTACGACGAAGGACAAAGGGACAGGATTAGGTCTGACGATCAGCCAGGGGATCGTACGAGACCATGAAGGATGGATTGATGTGGAAAGTGAGATAGGGAAAGGATCAACATTTAGAGTCTATCTCCCCGCATCGCAGGGAGATCGCGAGGTCGGTGGTGGAGAATAAGTGTTATAAAGTCTTAATCGTTGATGATGATCTGGAAATGTGCGCTTTGCTCTCCGATGTGCTCAAGAAGGAAGGGCACTCCGCTGTGACTACAGGAAATAGCTTAGAGGCCTCAAAGATGATCAAGAGAGAAGAGTTCGATCTGATCATCAGTGATCTAAAAATGAAAGGGTTGGAAGGTTTGGACCTGCTCGAAGAGGCGAAAAAAATGCTTCCTCTCACACCGGTGATCATCATCACAGCTTTCGGGACCATTGAATCAGCCATCAAGGCAATGAAAATGGGTGCTTTTGACTATATCACCAAACCCTTCCAGATGGATGAGCTCATCTTGACATTAAGAAAAGCCCTCGAAAATCGGTTCTTGAAGAAAGAGGTGGTTCGGTTAAAGAGGGAAGTGGAATCACGATACCAGTTCCATCTTCTCATTGGAAAGAGCCCCTCAATGCAAAAGGTTTACGACCTTATTGAAAGGATCAGTGATACCTCTGCCAATATCCTAATCTCAGGAAAAAGCGGGACAGGTAAGGAGCTGGTTGCCAAGGCCATCCATTACAATGGTTCAAGGAAAGACGGCCCGTTCATTGCGGTCAACTGTGCAGCTATCCCCGAAACACTCCTTGAAAGTGAATTGTTCGGCTATAAAAAGGGAGCCTTCACCGATGCCAAGAAAGATAAGAGAGGGGTATTTTTTGAGGCCAACGAAGGGACGCTCTTCCTAGACGAGATTACGGAGATGCCCTTCACCCTCCAGGCAAAATTGCTTCGGGTGATCGAGGAGAGAGAGGTTAGGCCTTTGGGAGATACGAATTCCTATCCTATCGATGTAAGGATCATTTCTTCAACAAACCGGGATATCAAGTCCCTTATCCAGAACGGGCAGTTTCGTGAGGATCTCTACTATCGATTGAAGGTGATCGATATCGAATTGCCCTCCCTTCGTGAGAGAAAAGAGGACATCCCTATTCTGATCAAGCATTTTACTGACAAATTCAACAAAGAACTGAAGAAAGAAATTTCCGGAGTTTCAGAGGACGCCTTAAGAATCTTATTAAATTATTCGTGGCCTGGAAACGTAAGAGAATTGGAAAACGTCATTCAGAGGGCAATCACCTTATCTCAGCATGAAGTGATTCTTCCAGAAGACCTGCCCTCTTCCTTGTTTGAAGAATCGGTCGAGAATCCTATCGAGAAAGCCCTCAGAGCCGAATATACTCTGGATCAATTAGAGAAAGAATATTTAAGGAGGGTCTTGATTAAAGTAGGCGGAAACAAGTCCAAGGCCTCCGAGATACTCGGACTTGACCGAAAGACGCTCCGGAGAAAGCTTGAAGAGATGTAAAGTTCCTTCCATTTCGGCCCATTCTGCCCCAGTCCACTCCATTTTTCCCCAGAACATTCAATTTCAAATCCTTACCTAAGTTCTAACAAATCGAAACCAAAAGGAAATTTTTCCGCCTTCTTTGGCATTCTTTCTGCAAGGGATACCAGTGAAGGATCGCTCAAATCACAAAAAAAGGAGGTCAAGGAAAATGAAAAAGATGATGATTTTGTTGGGGAGTATGATGATACTTATTTTGCCCTTGGTCGGTTTTGCAGCAACCGAGCCAAAATTTCCGGACACAAAAATCATATGGTACGGCGGAGCGGCGGGGGATATCCAAAGTGAAGTCGAAGGCACTCTTTCTGAAATATCGGAAAGGGCAATGACGGAGGCCGGTATATCGGGTAGACTTGTCAAATATCGTTCAAAAGAGGGTTTGGTTTACACGGCATATCCGGAATATGGTAGATCCAGGTGCAGAACTGTTCGTGGAAAAATATGGCAAGATGAAGAGTTGCTTGATACCAAAATAAAACAGGTCTGCAAGACCATCCCATACGATCCTTCTTTCAGGTAAATTCGAGAGTCCGTGTTTCCTGGGCTCTCGCTAAGCCAGGCCATGAAGAGATTCACCGCATGGTCAGGGGTGGGTTAAAGAGAGGAGGCTGTCATGAAATGCATCAGATGCGGTGGCATGATGGTCTGTGAAATATTTTACTCCCACGAAGATAATTTTCTGGGGTGGAGATGCATTTTCTGTGGGGAGATTATCGACCGGCTGATATTAGAGAATCGACTTGCGCATTACCACTAACATGAAAATGAAATTGCGCTTCGCTCCTTTTTTCAGATGGGCTGGCGTGAATGCATAGAATTTCAAGGAATAAACCGGAAAGGAGTTTCAAGATGGATCATTTGGGAAAAAGGATACTCGTAATTGAAGATGATGGAGAGATGAGGGATTTGCTCAAGGATTTTCTTAAGCGCGAGGGGTACGAAGTAGATTCAGTGGACAACGGCTCAGAGGCTTTTCGCAATCTCGCAAGGCAGCTATTTGATCTTATCATTACCGATGTCCGGATGCCTGGTTTGAGTGGACTCGACATCCTGCCAGGAATTAAAAAACTTCAGCCTCAGGCTTCTGTCATCGTCATTACCGCCTTTGGGAGCGACGAAGTCTGCCGCAGGGCCTTTGAGAGAGGCGCCTCTGTATATCTAAAGAAACCGATTCATTTGCCTAACTTAGGAATACTGATTCACAAATTGCTTTTAACGAATGCAGCGGAAGAGGAGGAAAAGAATGGTTGGAATTCTGATTCTTTCTCACGGAAGGTTGGCTGAGGGCTTAATCTCTTCTGTCCAATCTATTATTGGAGATTTGGAACAGGTAAAAGGAGTTTCGATTTGGCCGAAAGATAGTGGAGAAGAGGTGAAGGACCGAATTCAAAAGAGTATGATAGAGGTGAACGATAGAAGCGGAGTAGTAATTTTAACGGATATTCTCGGTGGAACTCCAACCAACCTCACCCTGTCCTTCAGCAGCATCTCAAGAGGTTTGAAAAGTAGATTGACATCTGAAGCTTTGAAATTACAATTCCAGGTTTCTCTAACCGCAGGGCCTCAGAGACCCGGCTTCGAATCAGAAAGGAGAGAAAATGGAAAAGAGAATCTTAAGCCCAGCGGATTGGAAGACCACGAGCATCGCTGTCTCTATGTTTCTTCCGCTCATTTTCTTGATTTGGGATGTTACTGTGATAAGCGCTCAATTCTTAGACGCGGGGGTCCAAAAATTCAAGGTCCCGGTGGAGGCACCTGACTTGACAATAAAGGGCTTGAACGGAGAAAAGATCTCCTTCAAGGAATTAAGAGGCAAGATCGTTATTCTAAACTTTTTCGGGACGAGGTGACCAGACTGTCAGAAGGAGTCTCCTTCTTTAATCAAACTTCATAAGGAGTTAAGAGGCACGGACTTAATCTTATTGAAAATAGCAAGCAAAGAGAATGAGAAGGACTTAATAAAGTATAGAGATAAATTGAAAATCTCTTACCCGATTTTGATTGATGAGGAGGCAAAGGTGGCCAATGTCTTTGGAGTATGGGGCCATCCTCAAACCTTCTTCATTAATCGAGAAGGCAAGATCGTCGGGAGGGCATTTGGAGGTAAAAATTGGACTTCCCCGGCCATGAGGGCTCTCATTCAGTACCTGTTATCCAATCCAATGCCTATTGAAGGAGAATAAATAAACCATGGAAAGTTAGCCGGATTGAAAGTCTATTTGGATTCTCACATAATATTAATAGAAGGGTGGTGTCGAATACGAAAATGAAAAAATTGCTCTATTTAACATGGCTTGTGTTGGCCGTTACTTTTTGGATCGCCTCTGAAGGTTGGCCAGAAGCGAAACCGGGTACAAAGTCTCCTATAATTACCAGCTCATTCGCTGTGGAAAGGGGGTATTACGGATATATTTGGAAGATTTATATCGAGGCGGAAGATCCGGACGGTGATATGCTCAGGATTGCTTCTGTGGTAGACCAAGTGGGTTATGGTCGCTACCCAACTAATTGGACCTATCTTAAAACCCCATACCGAAGCTATCTGAGGGGATACCTTCAATGGAACACCTTCAGTTCAAGAACATCCTATCTGAGGGAGTGGACCCAAATTACCTTGAAAGTCTCCATTTTCGACAAGGCTGGCAATGAGAGCAATGTTGTGGTCTTCCCGTTCACATTCGAGTATGGGTTTGACCCGTACAAATACAAACTTTCTGCTCCTTTTAGTCAGGCGGATCCAAGGTTAGGTTATATCCATATCGATCTCTTTGAGCCAACAATAATGGGAAATGGTGGTGGTAGAAATTAGTCTTAACAGGCAGGCTCTTATATAGCGTCGAACCGGTGAGCAGTTTTTCAGAAACTTCGCTTACTCGGTGTTCGACTAATCACTCTATGGAATCTGTCTTTTGAAGTATAACTTTTGGACCTGGCCCGTCTGATCGAAGACGACGCTGATCAGTTCCCATCCTTCCTTTCCGAGCTCGTTCAATTTCTCTTTGTGCCCCGGGGGATGCAATGTAGAAGTCTCCCTTTCGGCATCGGTAAAATAAAGATACTCCCATTTGGTCATTTCAATTCCTCCCTTCTCTTTAATCCTTCTTGATTCAATAAAAGATGATGTCTTACTAATAAAATGGCTGTTGAAGGAATAATCAGCCATTGTAAAACGGGTGTTA
>CAYMTD010000134.1:3854-6305 GCA_964393245.1 uncultured Syntrophaceae bacterium | reverse complement strand
AAAGGTTTGACCAAAAAATCGAAGGCGCCACGCTTCATCGAATCGACCGCAAGTTTGATGGACCCTTGCGCGGTCATGATGATGACTGGGACATCAGGCTCATTCTCTTTTAGGATTCGAAGGACCTCATCTCCACTGATCCCGGGTAACCAGTGGTCCAGGAGGATGAGGTCCGGGTCTTCCTTTTGAACCAGCTCCAGCCCTTCTTCTCCACTGTGTGCCGTTAGGACATCGTAACCTGATGACTCGAGAGCGGCCCTGAGGGAATCCCTCAGAATGGGCTCGTCGTCAATCACGAGAATTTTGAACCTCATCACTTCTTCTCCGAGTCTCCGCGTCTCCCCTTCTCCCCATCTCCAACCTTTGCGCCACCGGAAGATGGATGGTGAAAGTGGACCCCTTCCCAACTTCACTCTTCACATCGATCGTTGCCCCGTGGTTTTCCAAAATCTTCAGACTGATGGAGAGTCCAAGACCTGTGCCTTCTGATTTCGTCGTGAAGAAAGGGTCGAAGATCCTTTTTATGTAGACCTCAGGAATCCCGACCCCGGTGTCTTGCACTTCGAGTCCGATGCCTCCCGCTTCCTCCAAGAACGTCCTTATCCTCAAAACCCCCCCTTTTTCCATGGCCTGGATGGCGTTCAGCATGAGATTGATCAATACCTGCTGAATCTGATGACTATCGATCCGAACCTTCGGTAATCCTTCTCCCCTTTCAAAGACTGGAGAGACGTTGCCTTTTCTCAGTTTTCCTTGGAGGACCGATAGGCTGTTCTCAACGACGTCGTTGATGTCTTCCTCCTTAAAATCGGCTGCCTTGGGTTTAGCGAAATGGAGCATATCGTCCACGATCTTCTGAATCTTTTCTATTCCCTCCTGGGTACTCTCTAAGATCCGTCTCTCCCTTTCAGAAAGATCCTTCACGCGTGACAGCACCTGCGTATTAATCTTAATCCCGGCCAAGGGATTCCGAAGCTCATGGGCTACGCCTGCGGTCAGTTCTCCCAGGGAGGACAACCTTTCGGCCAGGACCAAACGTTCCTCCGCCTTTTTCAGTTGAGTGATGTCTTTGCAGATCCTGGAAGCTCCTATAATTCTGCCCTCCGCATCCTTCAAGGGTGAAACCGTCATGCTGACGATGATCTCCCTTCTATCCTTCGTCTGCCGCTTGGCCTCCACATTGGGAACCACTTCTCCTCCCTTTACCCTCTCCATAATCCGTTCCATCAATCTCTCTTCCTCCGCCCTCGATTTTTCGTCCCGAGGGTAAAGGAAGTTGGCAACTTTCTTTCCAATCACCTCCTCTCGCCTGTAACCATAGATTCGCTCCGCCCCCTCGTTCCAATAGAGCACCTTTCCTTCGAGATCGACGACCGAGATGGCGTCTCCCGCCTTCTCCACGATTGACTCCAGAAAGTTCTTCATCTCGATCAATTCCTTCTGGAGCCTCACCTTCTCGACCATCAGACTGTAACCTTCCACAGCACGGTTCACGACAAAGGGGAGGGCTTTTGCACATTCTGCGGACCGGTTGATATAGTCAAAGACTCCTTCCTTCATCGCCTCGGTGGCCAAGTGGGGATCACCCGTTTTGGTTACAAAAATCGTCGGAACGGCAATCCCCATCTCATTGAACTTTCGAAGCCAATCCAGACCTTTCCCGTCTCGTAGGTCATGATCCAGGAGGAGGACATCGAATTTCCCATCCTTCAGTTTTTCGAAACATGCCTCCCCCGAGGAGACGCTCTCGAGGGAATATGGATAACCCGATGCCTTCAGGGAATTCTGGATCATCTTCAAGAAAAGTGAATCCTCTTCGGCCACCAAAATTCGTATCGTTTCTCGGTTCAACGAAAAACCTCCTCTTCGATGACCTCCTCTAAAGTCGTCATTCCAGTGAAAACGCAAATCCGGGCGGAAACATTCCCCGCGACCCTCTCAGCGCAGAAAGAAAACACTTTATATTAAAAATACCTCATTTCCTTAGGGTTGACAACCTTCCCGCCGTCTTTTTAATATGAACCATGCGCTTGTGGTGGCTTTTCGTTCTTCTTCCTTCACTCGCTTTTGGTCAGACGACGAAGGAGTCGCCGCTTCAGGTCTGGACGGTTGGGGAGCGCCGATGGACGATTGAAGAGGAACGACACTATGGTCAATGGGTCGAGGAGAATATCACGGAAGATTTTTTCATCCGGCACAATATTCCTGTCGATTGCGCGGATGTCCCTTATGCGATCCGCTGGATCTATGCACGGGTGGCCCATCTTCCCGCTGCTGCCACGACAAAAGACCTGAAACTGATCGGTCACTGGAGCACCCAGTGGGGTCACCTGCCCACCCATTCGGAGTGGCACCAGGATCTCCGTTTCCGGAAGGCCCTCCTTCACATGCTCACAGAAACAACCACACGAACGCTCCCCATGGATACTTACCCGATTCGAATTGTGCCGG
>CAYMTD010000134.1:2416-3754 GCA_964393245.1 uncultured Syntrophaceae bacterium | reverse complement strand
GAAACAACCACACGAACGCTCCCCATGGATACTTACCCGATTCGAATTGTGCCGGAGGCCGTCATCCCTGGCACGCCTTTTTTTGTTACGGAGTCTCATTCGGGTGTGGTGAGCCGCGTCGTCTTAGATGGAAGTCATGTCCATCCCCTTCAAACCTGGGAAGCCACGGTCCCAGCAAAAATCCAGAAATTGAATCGGAGAAATTTCTTCACTCCCAGACCGGAGTCCACGATCTATTCCGGTCTGGTCAAGTTTCGCTGGCCCGTCTTTCAGAACAGGCGATGGGGGTACCTGCCCGCCAGGGAACACCCCTTCTATTCTGAAGAACAGTATCGGTCCGATTTTTATGAGGGATATGCCGATTATGTCGAAGCGGTGGCCAAGAGGATCGACCCCACGGACTACGATCCCTATGAAAAGGTGGACAAGATCATCGAAACGATGACTCACTACCTGCAGGACAGGGTCGTGATCGTATCCGAAGGTTTCAGACAGTGCCGCAACGCAAGGTGCCCGGAAGGCTCCCCTTTGTGGGAAACCCACAGCACCCCGGGCCGGGACGGGATGATCAGTCTGTGGATGGACCATCTCCATCAGATCATTGAGTCGAACAACCTCGATCAGGAGGTAATTCGGGAAAAGATGGAAGCCATTCCCTTCGACCTGAGCGAGAATCTTTCCGTCTCTTTCTATCACTTCTATCAGAACTACCCTTGGTTTTCTCATCAACCTGGAGATTCCATTGAAGCTCGATGGGGAATGAGAAAATGTGAGATGATTCTCTCCCGGATGCGAAGTGCCAGGAGTTCGATTGATTTCATCGAAAGGACTTATCGGAAAAAAGACCCTCGATATGCAGACTTCACCATCCAGCAGCAGCAGGAGGTCCTGCGGAAGCTTCACGAAGAATGGCAAAGGTCTCAATGTAAAGGACAGAAAGAGGGAAGGTGGGACAGGTATTAGAAGGAGCGATCGTTGGAGGACAAGGTACGCTACCTCTTAAAGAAGATGAACGTAACGATTGACCGCTTCGAGGATTTCTCCAACCTGGAACGGTTTTTCGATGACGAGATCCACACTCGAGTCTTTGATCTTTTCCTCCTCCAGATGTATTCCCCACCCCGTAATGAGGCCGACAGGAATCCGGGGGATCCTCCTCTTCACCCATTTGGCCACTTCCCAACCGTTCATGGCCGGCATTCCTAAATCGGTCAAGACCATGTCAAACTTCCCTTCTTCCAGGTATTTCATTCCAAGAACTCCATCCGAGGCCTCAATCACCTGATGACCTCCATAGACAAGGATATCCTTGAGAAGCGTTCGCACGCGATCGTCATC
>CAYMTD010000134.1:0-2316 GCA_964393245.1 uncultured Syntrophaceae bacterium | reverse complement strand
CCGTCTTTCCCCAATAGGAGCACCTGGGGGCGGTCGATCCATTTAGGATCGGAGTTCGCCTTAAAGACGACACCCACGTCGCCGGAATCAAGAAGGACCAAGGACCCGATGGGAAAAACACTCACGAGGCTCACGAAGACCTTGAGGAGAACGGGGTCGAAATGAATCCCGCTCTCCTTCTGCATGATCGCCAGGGTCTGCTCCAGCGTGAAAGGGACTTTCTTATAAACACGAGGAGTGGTCATCGCATCATACGCATCCACGATCTGGAGGATCCGCCCAAAAAGGCTCACCTCCTTCTTATGATAGAGGCTGGGATATCCGGTCAGATTATACTTCAGATGATGATCGAAGATGCCGATCACCATCCTTGGGTTGATTTCTCCAAGTTGCTTGAGGTTGAGGACTGTCTCCACTCCTGCCATCGGGTGTTTTTTCATAAGCACCCATTCCTTATCGTCGAGGGCCCCGGGTTTATTCAGTACCTCAATGGGAATCTTTGACTTTCCGAAATCGTGGAACAGAGCGGTCAGGCCGAGTTCCGTCAGGGTCTCTCTCGAAAACCCTAATCGCTTGCCCATGGCCAGGGCATAGATGGAGACGTTAACCGAATGATTATAGGTATACTCGTCGTAGTTCTTAATGGTGGTCAGTCCCAGAAGAATGGATTCGTCCTCCATGATGATGTGGATCATCTTCTGCGCCAGACGCTTCAATTTTCTCACCTCTGCATGTTGATGCCCTCTGATCTGGCTGACCACCTCCTTAACCGTTCCGATCGTTTCAAAGAAGATCTTCTTGGCCACCTCCTTCAGATCCCCTTTCTGAACGGTATAAACGCCGTCCTCCCCTTCAAATTGTTCGAGGGGGTTGACTTGGACGGCGGAGATGCCTTCCTGTTTCAACTTCCGATTAAAAAGATCCGCATTCTCTTCCCGTCCTTCCTCAAGGTCGACCAGGGTATAGATGAAAGCCCTCAGCACCCTCTCATCGATGGGTTCGCTAAAGATGACCTCACCGATGAATCTTTTCTTCCACTGAACCAAGAGATATTTGAAACTGTTGAATCCCTCCACCGAGTAACGAACCCTCTGCTGGTTCATATAGAGATCGTCGCGGACGATCTTCAGAGAGAAAGATCCTTCCCGGTTAATGAAGCCATTGATCATTTTGAGGGATTCTTCGATGAACTGGACGAGGGCGACATTTTTCGAATCGTAAGTCCGTGACATCCTCATCAAGGCATAAAATTTGAGGAGAAGTTGATTTCCTATCCGGGTGAAGTCGGTATCGCCAACGTCAGGTTTTTTTGCCGCCTCGTGAGATTGGAGGCTCGTTTCCATACGCTCGACAGGCTCCCTTGGCCCCTGTTATTTTGCTGCGGCGACCTGCGCCCCCATCATTCTTAAAGTGTTGTTAGCACAGAGTCGCATCTCCTCCCACTTCCCCTTGCTGAACAAATTTCTCTTGGCCGCGATCTTCTGTAACACCGGAATCACCTCTTGCGATCCTGTTTCCCCCAGGGCGCGGAAGAAAGAGGCTTTTTCCTCATAATCCCTCTTATAGAATTCCTCGGAAAGGATGATCTCCATCAGAGGCTTAACTGCTTGTTGCTTTGCCATTCTCGCCAAAACAATTGACGCCCTGGCCCTGATCTCAGCGACCGGGTCCTTCAAGAACCTCAAAACAAGATCTTTGCTCTTTTCCCCAAACTGGCCCAGCATCTGAAGGGTGGCCTCCCTCAACCTGAGGTCTGGATGGTTCACCAGGCTCCCAAGATATTTCGAGGTAGAAGGGTGATTAATCTTTTCGAGGATGGAAAGAACCTGACGCACCACATTGGGGTTGCGGTCAGAGAGGAACGGGATCAGGGGTTGGATATTCTCTTTCGAAAGCTCGATCAGAAGGTCGGTGATGGTCTTTCGCCACTTGCCGGATTCCAGTCGGCTTAATACCTGACAGAGGGGACCAATGGCCTGTGGCGTCAGGAACTGGAAATATTGAAGGATGGGTCTGGGTTCCATCTCCGGATTGCTTTTTATGGCTTCCCCAACCAGCAGGATCAAATGAGGCTTCGTGGAACTCTCAAGGATCCGCTGCAGGCCAACTTTTTGCCTTTCTTCTCTAAGAGAATTTCCTATCGCGCGGAGGTTCGTCAGGATGGCGACCATCCTCTCCACATCCCTCTCTCTCAGCAGAGATTCGAGGACTCGTTCGTAGTAGGAAATCAGATTCTCAAGGGCCTCCTTCTCCTCTCCCAAGTGAAGAAGGATTTCCGTAAGGTGGTCGATCAAAACATAGAGGTGCTCGGGCTCT
>CAYMTD010000133.1:0-6355 GCA_964393245.1 uncultured Syntrophaceae bacterium | reverse complement strand
CCACAGAGACCCTTCTCCGACAGACTTTACGGGCAAACTTCTTCATCCGATCTTCGTCGAGTAAGGGCTTTCGATGATCGATGATGATGAAGTCATTTCCACTTCCGCTCATCTTCATGAAAGGAATCTTCATCCGGCCTCCGGCACGATTCAAGGCTAAAGCCTTGAGTTACTGCTCCTTGTAACTCAACCCTTTAGGGTTGATTTATTAGAAACTCAGGAATCTCTTCTCCCCGGACCAGATCCTCATACTCTTCTCTCTGGCGGATCACAAATATCTGGTCATCTCGAACGAGGACCTCGGCCACCCTGGGTCTTGAATTGTAATTGGTCGACATTGAGAATCCGTAGGCACCCGCGCTCATCACAGCAATCAGTTCTCCAGCTTCCAGCCTTGGAATTCTTCGTCCCTTGGCTAAAAAGTCACTCGACTCACAGATAGGGCCCACCACATCAGCCACCATCTCCTCCCTGGCCTCTTCCTTCACCGGAAGGATTTGATGATAGGAGCCATAGTAGCTGGGTCGGACCAGATCGTTCATTCCTGCGTCCACAATCACAAACCGCTTCTCTTCATTCTCCTTAATATAAAGAACTTTCGAAACCAAAATCCCTGCATTTCCGACAATAACGCGGCCGGGCTCAAGGATGAGCGTGCAGTCGAAGCCCCGAACCACCTCAAGAATGCTCGACGCATATTCGACGGGGTGGGGAGGTTCTTCATCCTCATAGGTGATTCCAAGGCCACCTCCCAGATCCAGATATTTTATCCTCCTGCCTTCTTTTCTTAGGTTCTCGACCAATCCCTTAAGCTTCCTCAAGGCCTCAAGGATGGGTTCCACCTCAACCAACTGGGATCCGATATGACAATCGATTCCCACCACCTCAAGATGAGGTAATTGGGCAGCCATGCGATAGGCCATCGGAGCACGAAGGATATCAATGCCGAACTTATTCTGTTTCAACCCGGTTGAGATGTAGGGATGGGTCTTCGGATCAATATCCGGGTTGACACGAATGGAAATCGGCGCCTTTTTGCCCATTCGGCTTGCCACCCCATTGATGACCCGAAGTTCCTGGGAAGATTCCGCGTTGAACATAAGAATTCCGGCCTTCAGACCATATTCGATCTCATCCTCTCTTTTCCCGACTCCAGAGAAAACAATCTTTTTCGGATCGGCCCCTCCCCTGATCGCCCGGTAGAGCTCTCCCCCCGACACCACATCCACTCCGCCACCCAGGTTGACGAAGAGACGAAGGAGGGCCAGGTTGGAATTTGCCTTGGCTGAATAACAGACCAGGTGGGGAATACCTTCAAAGGCTTTATCAAAAACGGTGAAATGCCTGACCAGCGTGTTGTAGCTGTAGAGGTAGAAGGGCGTTCCAACCTTCTTGGAGATCTCAGCGATAGGAATCTTCTCACAATAAAGCTGACCGTTCTTATATTCGAAGAAATGCATTTTGCGCTCTCGGCTTAGTTCGGAGTAGTCAGTTCGTAGTTCGGAGAATTTAAGTCCATAATATTTCTATTTGGGTTTTCTGTCTTCAACTCCAAACTCCGAGCTCTGAACTCCGAACTTTAGTAGATATATTTCACCCTTACTTCTTCCGATCTTGGGCTTTCGTTTTTCCGTATCGAGTTATCTACTGCCGTGACAGCGTAGTCATAATCTTGCCCTAATTCAACCGAGGTATCAAGATAGATTTCTTTCGCCAAAGGGCTCTCAGTCAATCTCTTAAAGTCTCTTTCCCCTAATTTTCTGCGATAGACATGATAACCGAACAAGTCAGCTTCCTGATTTCTCCGCCAGTTCAGCTCGATACCATTCTTAAGGGGAATGGCAACCAGACCCATCGGGGAACCGGGGGGAATCATATCCGTGGGCGTTATAGCGACCTCCTGAGAACCCTTGCTCTCCACATCCGTCTTAACCACTCGCTTTACGGTCCGAACCGAATAGACATATTTCTTTTCGTTCTCCACACCCAAATCCCTGAATTGAGTCTCAACGAGAGGTTCCCTGTTTAAGGGTCTTGACGAAAAAGATTCCTCCTCCCCTCTCCGGTAAACATTATATCCCGATGCACCTTTTACAGGCTCCCAGGAGAGATCTACTCTTTTATCCCCTTCCTCTCCCTTCACATTCTGTGGTGGATTGAGCGGGGCATCCCAATAGACCCAGACGGGATTGGAAGGAGAACTGGGATGCCCCCTTCGATTCACCGAAACAATCTGGTACACATAGACCTTTTGTGGCTCATGATCTTCTATGAAGACGGACAATTTCTTACCCGTCTCTTCTCCTTTACCGCCCAACCTCATCTCGTAGACGGGTTTTGGTTTTTCCCCACATCCTCTGCATTGATCCCCCACGAGAATGCCCACGGATCTTAAAACCTGGAACCCTTCCAGATCGGTGAGAGGGGTCTTATCCGTATTCTCTTTTGGAGCTGTCCATTCCAAAAGGAGGCGGCCTTCTCTTGGCAGAGCCATAAGGTCCACAATCCTTCTGGGCACGATGGATTCCCAGGGAACCGGAGGAGCCTTTTTACCGCAAGCGAACCCCGCTAACAAAATCAGCGCCACCAAAACTAAGATCTTTCTCAATTTCAGCTCTCTCTTGTCAAATCCCAAACTCCAAATTCGAAATCCCAAATAAATTCCAATTTTCAATGACCAAAACATGACACACTTCTAAGAGGTCAAGAAACACGGAGCACGTCATGCTGAACTTGGTTCAGCATCTAACAGAACCAAGGACTTACAAGACCCTGAAACAAGTTCAGGGTGACAGGTAACAACTTTGTACAAAACCCTCAAACATGATATGTAGAACTTACAATTTCGAACATTGGATTCCTACATGGTTAAATCTGAGAATTTTCTTCTAACATTTTTTGTATGCCTCCCAATAATCTCCCCTCCTTTGGTGGGAGGGGATAGAGGGGAGGGACCACAAGGTCTTTGTTCTGTCCACCCCCACCCTCACCCTCCCCCATCGAAAAGGGGGAGGGCAATAGGTGGGGAAATTTCAAATATGTTTGGCTAGAATTTATTTGTTATTTGGTCCTTGTGATTTGGTGCTTTCTACTTCCTCGCTCCAAAAATTGCTGTTCCCACTCGAACGTAGGTTGCCCCTTCTTCGATGGCGATCTCGAAATCATTTGACATTCCCATGGAAAGTTCCTTCAACGGAATCCCTTCCCTCACCATTCTCTCCTTCAATTCTCGAAGCTGAACATAATAAGGACGGCCCATTTCCGGTGAGTCGAAATAAGGCGGCATGGTCATCAGTCCTTCCAGGGAAAGATGTTCGAGGCTCAGAATCCCTTTGGCGATGTTCAGCACCTTCTCTTCATCCGTGCCGAATTTGGTCTGCTCTCCAGAGAGGTTAACCTCGATCATCACTTTTATTTTGTGACCCGCTTGCCCTGCCCTCCGGTTCAGTTCCTGGGCCAATGTCAAGCTGTCTACGGAATGGATCATATCGAAAAGGTGCACCGCATATTTCGCCTTATTCGACTGGAGATGCCCGATGAAATGCCAGGTCACCGGCCTGCCTTCGCCGAATCGCTCCGGCAAGGCAACCCTGCCGATCTCCTCGATCTTTTTCTGAGCCTCCTGAACGTAATTCTCTCCAAGGATCGAAACGCCTGCTTGAATGGCCTCCTTGATTCGAGCAGCCTCCACCGTCTTAGAGACGGCAACCAACTTGATCTCGGCAGGATCCCTCCCTGCCCTTCGGGCGGCCTTCTCTATTCTTTCCTTAACTCTTAGAAGATTCTCTCTGATCTGTGACATCTCTCGTTATTCGCTACTCGTTATTCGTTATTTTCAATCATTTTATACTCCGAACTCCGAACTCATCACTCCAAACTTCTCAGGGCACAATCCGCAATCCCAAATCCGCAATCACCAGGGCCCCTAATCGACTCAACATCTGAATCAATTCGCACAGCGGAAGGCCGACCACATTGGTATAAGACCCCTTGATCGATTCGATCATAAAAGAACCTACTCCCTGGATGGCATATCCTCCTGCTTTGTCGAAAGGCTCACCTGTCTCAACGTACCAATCTATTTCAGCTTGAGTGAGCTTTTTCACCTTCACCGTTGTCCGGACCGCTGCTCGATCTCTCTTACTCTTTTCGAGATGCAGGACTGAGAACCCGGTAAGCACTTGATGTTCCTTTCCGCTGAGACGGCGGAGCATCTTTATGACTTCTTCTCGACTCTTCGGTTTCCCCAATACGGAATGATCGACATAGACGATGGTATCGGCTGCGATGACCCAGCGATCGGGGTATTGATTTCCTACGTCCAAAGCCTTCGCTTCGGCCAGTCGAAGAACATGGCTTCTGGGGGACTCTCCCTTGACATAATTTTCTTCAATCCTGCTCGGAATGACATCAAAATCGAGATCCACTTGCCTGAGCAATTCATACCGGCGGGGAGAGGCAGAGGCGAGAATCAATCTGTTTTCCATTTTTTAAAAGTATTAGAATTTCGTAGGCTTGTCAAGAATGTTGTCGTGTGGAGATATTAGGAAAACGATCGAGGATTGTCATAACCTATGAGAAGCACCTACCCACTCCGGTGAGGTTCGGACGGTTCAACACTGAAGGAACTTTAGCTGGCGATTTAAATGTCTTTCATCCACCCTCTTTTAGCAACTCACATGCCGCCCTGAGTCCAAGGAGGTAGCTATGGACTCCCAACCCGCAGATCAGACCTTTAGCTAATGGGGAAATGACAGAGGTATGTCTAAACTCTTCTCTTGCGTGGATATTGGACATGTGCACTTCAATGATAGGGGCTTTTAGAATCGCCAGGGCATCCCTTAGGCCATAGCTATAATGGGTCCAGGCGCCAGCATTGATCACCACAGCATCGATGTTCTCCTGATGGGCCTGGTGGATCTTTTCGCAGATCGCTCCTTCATGATTGGTCTGAAAAGTCTCAAGCTCAACACCCAACTCCTTTGCAAGGTCCTTAAGTTTCTTATTGATCTCCTCAAGGGTGATTGTCCCGTACTGGGCGGGATCTCTCTTGCCGAACATGTTAAGGTTGATCCCGTGAAGCACCAAAATTTTCTTCATGCCGCCTCCTTTTTGGACTTCCAGACCTTCCCTTTCATCCGGGACCAGAATTGGGTCTGACCGAGGATCGTGTAGATAATTCC
Source organism: uncultured Syntrophaceae bacterium (assembly GCA_964393245.1). Classification (GTDB taxonomy): domain Bacteria; phylum Desulfobacterota; class BSN033; order BSN033; family UBA1163; genus CAYMJV01. Next base: position 1,172 of record CAYMTD010000133.1, on the reverse strand, counting down.
AAGGGTTAATACAAGCGAAAGGGGGTTTCTAACCAGTTGGAAGAGAAAACCAATGACATTATTATGTTGGTCCATCATTGCCCGCCGATAGTTTTCCTCCATCAAGGGGCCAAGAATGATCCCAAGAACGACCGGTCCCGTTTGGAATCCATACATCTTCAGGATATATCCAAAGATCCCGAAGCCCAGCATCCAGTAGACGTCTGTGAGGCTATTGTTGATGGCATAAGTACCCACAACACTGATGATGATAATGATTGGAAGTAACAGTCCTTTATGAATTTCCACAAGCTTGGCAAAGATTTTTATCCCCATCAGTCCAAAGATAAGAAGGAAAATATTGGCTAATGTTAGGGCACCGACCCAAAACCAGAAGAGATGGGGCGTATCGATCATGAGCATGGGACCTGGCTTCAATCCATGGATGAAAAGGGCTCCGATGATGACAGCGGTTACGGCATCACCTGGGATCCCCAGGGCAAGCATCGGAATGTTGTCACCGCCAATGCAAGCATTGTTCGCTGTTTCGGGAGCGATCACTCCCTCATAAGCTCCCTGACCAAAAGGCCTGGAGGGCTTCTTGATACTTCTTCTCGCGTGGCCATAGGCCATGAGGGCGGCGATATCTCCCCCTGCTCCCGGTAAGGCACCGATCCAGATTCCGATGAGCGCTGATTTTATGATTAAAGGAAGGTGCTTGAAAAGCAGCCTCCACGAAGGGATGATCTTCTTTACATTCTGCTTTATCGGCTTGATGTGGAGATCATGGATCTGGACGAGGGCTTCCGAGACGCCAAAAAGACCGATCATGATGGCTACAAAGTGGATTCCGCTCATGAGCCCCACACTCCCGAAGGTAAACCTCCCTTGGCCCGTGAAAGAATCCATCCCGATCATGCTGAGAAAGACTCCAAGAGCTCCTGCGAAGATCCCTTTGGCCAAAGACTCACCAGAGAGGCTTCCGATGAGCAGAATTCCCATGACAGCCAAAAGGAAATAGTCCCTGGGAGCAAACATTAAGGAAAATTCTGAAATGATGGGTGTCGCCGTGGCCAAAGCAACGATTCCCATGAACCCACCAATGACGGAGGCGGTTGTTGCTAATCCAATGGCGATCCCTGCCTCACCTAATTTGGCCAATGGATAGCCATCAAACGCGGTGGCTACGGCAG
>CAYMTD010000132.1:0-6360 GCA_964393245.1 uncultured Syntrophaceae bacterium | reverse complement strand
TCGACTTGAAGTCGACATGTTTTGGGAACCCCTCGCCTTCAAGGCGAGGGTAGTTTAGCCTCAGGAACTGAAGCCGGAATGTCAATGGAGAATGTTTCGGGCGGTGATCAGAAACTTCGTCGTCTGGAAAATTCGCAGATTTTGTAGGATACTGTGTGCACAGGGCGAGGGAAAGGTTTTGTCCAGATGACAGCCTATACGCGAAGGAATTTTATCGCGATTGGATTGAAAGCGGCTCTTGCCACAGGGATTGCGGGTTCTCTCTTTTCAGGATGCACGGGCCTTAGGAAAGAGAAAAAAAGTTTGGATGAAGTATTGAACCGTGACTACTATACCACCCTCACAAAGAACTGGGACCCCATTTATGGCCCTCCGCTTCAATGGTTTTCGAGATATCAAGGGCCCGGGGATTTTCAAGGGCATATCCGGGGGAATGCTTCCCCAGGGGTGGATTACGATGTCCCAATGTTCACCCCTGTCGTTCCCATGACGTCTTCCTATTTGCGGCAGAAGACGAGGGATTGGAAAGACACTCTTTATGTCATGTTGGCCGATGTTTTCAACCCGGCCTACCGGGTGGTCTATGCCCATTTAGATACAACGCTGATCGATGAGAAATTTCTCCTCGCGGGAGACGTGATGAGATTTCTGGGGGGAGGAGCGAGGGTCCTAAGGAGAGGGGAGATCTTTGCACTCTCCGGTAACTCGGGCTTAGGTCCCATGGAATATCGATGGGTTCAGCCTCCCCACTTACACGTTACCCTCTATTACATAAACTTTAAGACCAACACGATGGTTTACCTTGACCCGGAAAAGCACGGGATTGACGGAGGAAAACCTGTTTTCTGGGATGGGGAGACACCTTTAGATGGTGAGGCAAATAAAAGACTATTGAAGCTGGAATCGACATTAAGCAGCTTCAAAGAGGAACTCGATCGATGGCCCGAGAGTTCAGATGTTGAGGAATTGAGGGGCCGATTGATGGAATTCGCCCATCTTCTTGGGGATGCGAAGGGGAGGAAGATTTTAGACTCCAAGCATTTCCAAGATATGAGAGCATTATTGAAAAAAGTTATTTTGCAAGAAAAAAGATATCGACCGGGCACAGGACCTTACGGCATCATGTTGAAGATTTTAGGCTACAGCACAGAGGAAAACCAGAAGATCATTCTTACCCTGCCGTTTATCGCTCCGGGGTTGGAAGTTTTTTATAGGAAACCGGTCTACGAAGAAGGGGGCTTTTTCAATCTCATTCCCAATGAAAAATAATTTCAGCGACCTTTCCTCTCACCAAAAGAAATTGTTCTCCCCATGACCTTGTGATAAGATTTCAACTGACATTCACCCTGTTGGTGAGGAATGGAAGATGACGATCCGTCCTTTGGCACAGAGAGATCGGGAGAAGTTGTATTCGATGCTTATAGGGACCCAGGGTTTTACCCCAGAGGAGATCAAAGTGGCAATGGAGTTGATCGATATTGCGTTAGAGAAGCAAAATCAGAAAGACTATGAGATTCATTGTATGGCAAACGATGAAGATCAGGTCATCGGTTATATCTGTTACGGACCTGTTCCCTTGACTGAGGGCACCTTTGACCTCTACTGGATTGTCGTCGACCCTCAAACTCAGGGACAAGGTGTTGGCTCCAAACTGGTCGATTTCTTAGAAAAAGTCGTCAAAGAGAGGGGAGGGAGGATGATTCTCGTCGATACCTCTTCCATCCCTCCATATGAAAGGAGCCGGAAATTTTACCTTCGTCATGGGTTTCAAGAGGTAGCGAGAGTTCCGGATTACTATCATCCAGGTAACGATCGGATCACCTTTTGTAAGAGGTTAGAGGTGTGAGGCTGAAGGTTGGAGGGAATTAATTCTTAAGCTCAAACCTTGAGCTTGCTCTGTGGAATAGGGAGTTAGGAGGCACGGGAAGAATGGTTGAGGAATAGAATAGTCCCGTAAGAAAGGGTAAATACACATCCTGTATTCTACAGGGCGAGCGCTCTTCAAACCTAAACCTGTTTTGGAGGAAAGAATGGAAAGGAAAAGGATAGGCGTTCTTACCGGTGGTGGGGATTGTGCTGGACTCAATCCGGCGATCAAATGGGTGGTGAAAACGGCGCTGGATGATCGGCTTCGCAAGACGAGGAAGATCGAGTACGAGGTCGTTGGCATTCGTGACGGTTGGATGGGATTGGTGGAACCGGAAGGCGGCCAAGATTTTGCAGGGCCAAGAATCGGCACCTTGACAGAAGAGATGGTGAGAACCTGGGACCGCTACGGGGGGACAAACTTAGGGACTTCGAGAACCAACCCCTATGATCCCAGGAATGACCGCTCGAGAATTGTTCTCGAGAACATAGAGCGCTATCAACTAGATTTTATCGTGGCGATAGGAGGGGAGGACACGCTTGGCGTAGCCCACAAACTCTGGCTTGAAGGGGTGAATGTTGTGGGCATCCCAAAGACGATCGACAAGGATCTCTCGGGAACAGATTACACCCTCGGATTTGAGACGGCGGTCAACGTCATCACTGAAGAGATCGATCGGCTCCGGACGACCGCTGGATCGCACAGAAGGATTTTTGTGGTCGAAACGATGGGGAGACACGCAGGATGGCTGGCACTGGAAGGAGGAGAGTCGAGCGGTGCCTATATCATCCTGATTCCCGAGTTCGATTTCGAGATCGAAAGGGTGAACGCATTGGTTCTCGAAGGGAGGGGGAAGGGTGCCCGATACGATATTATAGTTGTGGCCGAAGGGGCTAAACCCCTGGGGTATGGGGAGATTACGAAGGAAGAGGGAGTGGACAGTTTTGGTCATAAGGTCTTAGGAGGAATTGGAGAATTTCTGGCGAAATGGATTTCTCAGCTATCGAAGATAGAAACGCGAAGCATCACCCTTAGCCATCTGCAACGCGGCGGAGCTCCGTGTGCCTACGATCGCAGGATGGGAAGATACTTCGGGATCGCAGCAGTTGACCTGATTGTGAAAGGGGATTTTGGGAAGATGGTCAGTTTTCGGAACGGGAAGATCACGGCCGTCCCGCTCCAGGAGGCGATTGGGAAATTGAACCTGGTGGATGTCAACACTCAATATGATACCGAGCGGTATAATGGAAGAAGGACCATCTTAGGTAACCAAAAGTAACGAGTTCGGAGTTCAGAGATTTGAAAAGAAATACTCTTAACTCCGAACTAATTACTCCGAACTGTTATACAAGTCGCTGATGTTCTTTCTTCATGCAGCGGTCCATGATCACCTTCAAGCCGGCCTTCTCAGCCTTCGCGCAGGCTTCGTGGTTGACCACCCCCTCCTGCATCCAAACAACCTTGGCTCCTCGCTGGATAGCCTCCTCCACGACGGGGAGAACATCTTCTGATTTTCTGAAGATGTCAACGACATCGATTTCAATTCCCCCGGGGATCTCTGCGAGGTTCCGATAAACCTTCTGCCCTAAGATCTCGTCGCCATCGGGCCGAACGGGAATGATGCGATAGCCCTTCGATTTGAGGTAGGAGGCAACCGTATAGCTGGGACGATCCTCTTTGGGTGAAATGCCCACCACGGCAATTGTCTTACAACTTCGAAGAACATCCTCTATCTCTTCATCTTTCACTGGTCCTCCCTTATTCCTTCTTCTTTAGAAACCTGGACTCTCCCTGGGGAGAAGTTCTTTGACGGTAGGGGAAGAAGGAAACCCCTCTCCTTTTCGGTCATGTCCCTTCTCTTCCGGGAGCATTCCCTCAACAAAGGCTTCAGTGATCGTTTCGTTGGACTCTTCAAACGTGGGCAGCCCCGTTTCGATATTCACTTTCTTCATGACAATCCCTTGGGGAGGCTTGAACTCTTCCACGGGAGTATCGGCCAAGGCTCTACTCATGAAAGCGATCCAGATGGGAAGAGCTGCCCGAGCACCTGTTTCCTCTTTTCCAAGCGACGTCTTTTCATCGAAACCGACCCAAACGGCTGTGAGAAAGGACGGGGAGTAGCCGATGAACCAAGCGTCGGTGTAATCGCTCGACGTACCAGTCTTTCCGGCGATCGGTCTGTTGAGAACCTTTGCTCTTTGACCCGTTCCATGTTGAACCACTCCTTCCAGAAGGTGGGTCATGATGAAGGCATGTTGAGGAGAGAGGACACGCTCTCTTGATACAGGGGAAGAGGGCTCTCCATTCCCCTCTTCCTCTTCATCCTTCTCCTCGAATTCCACATAAGGATAATTCTCCTCAAGCACCTCACCCCCCAAGGTGACGATCTTTTTTATAAAGATCGGTTTGACCCGTTCCCCTCCGTTTGCAAAGACCCCAAAGGCCTGGGCCAATTCAAGCATGGACACACCCGAAGTTCCCAGGGCCACGGAGAGATCCCTCTTGATGGGTGATTCGATTCCCAACCGTTTGATGAATTTAAGAACATAACCCACGCCGATATCTTCGAGGATCTTGACCGTCACCACATTTCGGGAATGGGCCAACGCATTTCGAAATGTGATCGGTCCCATAAAATTCTTATCGTAATTTTTTGGAGCCCAATAGGTTCCCTCGTCATAATCTTCATATTCTACGGGGGAGTCCATGATGATCGTCGAAGGGTGGTAGCCCTTCTCCAGGGCAGCGGCGTAAATGATGGGCTTGAAGGCAGAGCCGGGTTGTCTCCGGGAATGGAGGGCCCGGTTAAATTGGCTCTCACTGAACTCCCGACCTCCAACCATGGCTTTTACATAACCGTTTTTGGGATCGAGACAGAGCAAGGCCCCCTGAATGAGCGGTTCCTGTTCGAGAGACAGGATCGGAGGCTGGTCCTTTTTAGCCGGAAGTTCTTTCACCCTCACATGAACGACATCTCCTGGATTGAGGAGGTCCCCAGGGTGTTTCACCCTTTCCGGCCTGTAGGTGGCGGTAGGCTTGACTTGAAGGGCCCACGCCGACTCGGAATAGGGGAGAATGGCCTTCCGATCCTCCAGCCAGACCGTAAAATATTTCTTCGAGTCCTCTTTAGAGAGGATGACCCCTTCATAAATCTCATTCTGGAGGAGAGGGTTTGAACCCCCTTTCTTCTTCTGAAGATCTTTCATCTCCTTCTGCGACAGGGTTTGAATGGGTCCGCGAAACCCTTGCCTCTTGTCGATATCTCTGAGACCCTTGTCCACATCCTTCTCAGCCGCTCTTTGAAAGGAAAGATCCAGGGTGGTATAGATTCTAAGGCCCTCCTGATAGAGTTTTTCTTTACCGTATTTCCTCTCCACCAGTTGCCGGATGAATTCAGTAAAGTAAGGAGCTTTGCTAAAGTAGGCGCTCTCCCGAGATTGAAGCTTTAAGGGTGTCTGTTCAGCTTTCTGCTTTTGCTCTTGGGAGATGAATCCTAAATCGGTCATCCGAGTCAGGACATAGACCTGGCGCTCTTTCGCCCTCTTCAGATTATTGATGGGCGAATAGCGACTCGGTGCTTTCACCAGGCCAGCCATCATGGCCATCTCCGCCAGGTTGAGCTGTTCGCTGCGCTTGTTGAAATAGCTTTCGGCCGCCGCCTCCACACCGTAGGCTCCATTTCCCAGGTAGATGTTGTTGAGATAGAGAGAGAGGATTTCCTCTTTGCTCAAGTTCCTCTCCAGGCCAAAGGCATATGCGACTTCCTTCAATTTCCGAAGCAGGCTCCTCTTGGGGGTGAGAAAGAAGATCTTGGTTACCTGTTGGGTGATTGTACTCCCTCCCTGAACAATTCTACCTGCCATGAGATTCTTCACCATCGCACGGGCAATTCCTTTGAAGTCGATCCCTTTGTGTTTAAAGAATTCTCCATCCTCCGCAGCAACGAAGGCGTCCACCAGAGTTTTTGGAATCCGCTCATAAGGAATGGGAATTCGGTTATCCATTAGAAATTTACCGACTATCTCGTCTTCTTCAGAGTAAACGATGGAGTAGGCATTGAAAGGTCGATCCTTTAGCGGTTTATAATCGGGGAGTTGATGGGAGTAATAAAAAAAGAGAAAGCCTCCACAGAGCAGAAAGAGGAGGGTAGAGAGAATAAAGGTATAAAGAAGGTAATAGGCCCATCCCTTCTTATCTCTCCTTCTTACCAATTGGCTCAACTTTTCCATGGGATTGACGTGAGGAGGAAATGTCCGGATTACTTTTTCTTCTTGGTCAACTGGGCTTTGAGGTCTTCGACCTGTTTCTTGAGGGCCTCATTCTCTGCTGTCAGGGAGCTAATGGTAGCCTCCTTCTCGGCCGCTTTCTGGATCTCTACCTTCAATTTTTCAACCTCAAGCTTCAGTTTATCGTTGTCTGACTTAAGACTGGTATTCTCGGCCTTCAGTTTTTCGTTCTCGGCCTTGATATCTGCTCCACATCCAACGAGGGTG
>CAYMTD010000131.1:0-6361 GCA_964393245.1 uncultured Syntrophaceae bacterium | reverse complement strand
CCTATTTTCGCTTCGCCTCAAGGCGAGGGGTTTCCACCATCCCCGAAGGGGACACCAAAGTTAAATTCTTAGACTTCGAAAATGAAAGGAAGGCAACAGAAATGTGGAGCTTTCGGGAGGTTCTTGGAGCCGGTGGGGGGATTTGAACCCTCGACCTACTGATTACGAATCAGTTGCTCTACCGCTGAGCTACACCGGCTTTAACGTTTTCTTTATCATGTTTTGGGGCCATCGTCAACTTCGGGCGGACTTCATCCCGTGGAGCCTCAAGAAAATACTGCTTGTTCCCTGACGACAGACATTTAAAAAAATGATTCCACCTCTGCCTGTCGGTAGGAAAAGATTTTTTATCCAGGTTTCGGTAGATTTCTTATCGGCTTAATCGCTTGCTAATCGGTGTCATCAAGCACTTCTGCACATTTTCAGAATTGCTCCAGAAAAGTCTTGACCAGAATTGCTGGTCATGATATTGTTCTCAAGCATTCAAGCGAAGGAAGCTACCGTGGTACCGATAACAAAAAAAGATGTCTCCGATGCATTGGCTGATTTTTACGGGAGGCTCATAGAGCCCAGATTCGATCGTTTAGAGGAAAGGCTTGACGAGCATGACAAGAAGTTTGCTGATTTACTGTCTCATTTTGACCAGATTTACAGTAGGCTGGATCGTCTTCAGACAGAATATTACACAATTACTGCTGAACTCCAAAGGCTCGAGGATCACATCGGGAAGCTCGAACATCGTATGGGAAGGCTTGAAGATCGTTTGGGAAGGCTCGAAGATGGTATAGAAAGAATTGAAGAAAAATTAGATAAGGAATTCGCTCTTCGACAACGACTCGAAAAGGAAGTCTCAGATCTAAAGCAGCGAGTCCTTGCTCTTCAAGCCCGAATCGAAGAAATCGAAAATCATTTGAAGGCTATGTCCTGAAAGGAATCTTCTCTAACTTATTTTCCTTTTTTCTCAAATTGAATTGAAGCGCTTTCTCCTCTCAATCCTCATCACTCTTGTGCTCCTTTTCATCCTGTTCTCCCAGATCTCCTTCAGAGATCTCTTTACCCTTCTCATACAGATCGATCCTTTGTACGCCATGCTGGGAGGCGCCGCTTATTTCCTGGCCACCCTCTTTCGTGCCCTTCGATTTCGCTCACTCATTTATTCGAAGGACATATCTCTCGATCAGCTTTTCCGAATCTCTGTCTTCTATCATCTCTCTCTCATGGTCCTTCCTTCCAAACTCGGAGAACTCTCTTATCCCTATTTCCTGAACAGGATCGGTGGCTTTACTATCACCGAAGGCCTGGCTTCGCTGATTGCAGCGAGGGTCTATGACTTTTTCACCATCCTGATGATCTTTCTATTCTCCTCTCTCGGATTTCAGAGGCTTTTCAAGGTCAGTCTCCCTTTTGTCCTCCTCCTTACCCTTTTGTCAATTCTTCTTATTCTCCTGGTCTTCTTTTATATGGATCGACTCCTAATCCTGATCTCCAATACCTGTGGCAAAATATTCAAGACCATTCGCAAAGAAGAGAGTAAGACCGCGCTGTGGGTTCAGAAAAAAATTCACCAAACCTCAGAAGACTTTGCTGCTATCCAAGCTAAGAAGACTTATCTCGCCGTTGGCCTGACAACCTTGAGCTCCTGGTTCATGATCTTCCTAACCTTTCAAGCCTTTCTCCTTGGGTTCGGTGTCGAAGTCCCTTTCGTAAAAATGATTTTTGGTTCCACCGTTGCTGTTATTGGCAACGCCCTACCTATCGGTGGAATTGGAAACTGGGGGACGCTTGAGGTCGGATGGGCTGTTGGGTTCTTGATGACAGGACTCTCCAAAGAGCAGGCGATTGCGACAGGATTTGGGGTTCACATCCTGGTATTTATTACCTGCGGGCTCCTTGGGTTGATCAGCTGGATAACTTTTGAAAAGAAAAAAGCCCCTCTCCCCAATTCCTAAAGCCGAGCGATCGGGGGAGAGAGGCTTGCATGCGGTTGCCTTCTCCTATATGCCTCTTTTCAAATCTTTTGGGCAACGTTGCGTTTAGAAGCCTTGAGTGGGTTTAATTTGAAGGTATCTTCTTTGACCTCCCTCTTGATGTGGGTGGCGAAGTTGCAGGGTCCTTTGGCCCATTTGATAGAGGGCTCACAGTAGGTTTTACAGTAGGAACCCGCTTCATAAGTCACCACGCGATCGCAACCCTTACAGGCTTCCACGATGGGATAGCATCTCCCACCGTTGTAGGAACAGCCATTCTTCTTCATGAAGATGCATTCTGTTCCTACCTTGATGGTTTGACAAACCATGGCAATCAACCTCCCCTCTTTATGGATTTAATTAGTTAATCAATTAAAATCATTAAGTATTTCAGCTCCGAAAAATGGCATAAAAAAAAGAGCTACCGAAAAGGTAACCCATTTTGGTCAAAGCCAAATGGAATATTGTAAAATTTAATACAATATATCTTCCTTGTCAAGAAAATCCACTCTTGTCCAAATTAGTTTTGGAATTTACCCTGTTCTGTCACCCTGAACCATGCCCTGAACTTGTTTCATGGGTTGTTTCAGGGTCTCAAATGGCCCTGTTTTGTGAGATGCTGAACCAAGTTCAGCATGACACGCGGAAAAGAAACCTGGTCTTGAAAAACCAGGTAAATATCAAAAACTCTAATAAAATCAGCGGCGCTTTTGAAATACTCGACCAATTTGGACAGCAGTGAAGAAAATCTCCAAAAAAATTCTTCAAATGTCGCTTGAAAAATTGAAAACGGTTCTTGACAATTCTCTGAAAACAGATAGAATTTTGAAGTTTGCGTAAGGAGAGTCCCTTGAAGTCACTGGTGACCGGAGGAACGGGTTTTATTGGAAGCCATCTCGTGGAGGCCCTCGTCCAAAGAGGCGATCAAGTCCGATGCCTCGTCAGAAACCCGAGCGATTTGAAGTGGCTGAAAGGTCTTCCCATTGAGGTCGTCCAGGGTAATTGCAACGACAAGGCTTCCTTGAAGGCTGCTGTCGCAGGAGTCGATCAATTATTCCATCTCGCCGGTGTAACCAAGGCGGTCCATGAAAAAACTTATTTTGAAGTCAATGCCCGTGGAACGGAAAACCTTGTCCATGCCTGCCTCGAACATAATCCCCATCTTCAAAAATTCATCTATCTTTCAAGCCAGGCCGCGGCAGGCCCTTGCCACGATGGAGGGCTGAAGAAAGAGACCGACCCGTGCGAACCTGTCTCTCCCTACGGACAGAGCAAACGGATGGGAGAGGATCTGGCCCTCGCCCATGCACATGATTTACCCCTTCTCATCCTCCGCCCCTGTGCGGTTTATGGTCCGAGAGATCGGGACATCTACACCTTCTTCAAACTCCTTTCCAAAAAGATCAAACCCTGTTTCTACCTTCAGGAACAGCACCTCAGCTTATGCTTTGTCGGTGACATTGTGCAAGCCATCCTCCTCGCATCTGAAAGAAAAGAGGTGAACGGAGAAATATTCTTCCTTTCCGACGGGCGGGATTATCGAATGGAGGAGGTCAGCGATATTTTTGCCTCGATCATGGGGGTGAATCCAGTCTGCATCCGAGTCCCTGAGTGGATGATCTACGGAGTCGCCTCTCTCTCTGAATATTTTTCTAAACTTACACGAAAACCTGCGCTTCTGAGTCGAGGAAAAGTGGAAGAGATGATCCAGAAAAACTGGGTCTGTGATATTGCCAAGGCCAGAACGGTGTTGGGTTTTAAACCTCAGGTCTCCCTGACTGAGGGAGCTCGATTGACTTTTGAATGGTATAAGAAGGAGAATTGGCTTTAGCGAAAATAAAGCGAGGTGACCTATGGACGTCTTTGAGAAATGCGACAAGGTCAATGAACAGCAAAGAGAGATATTACGAAATGGTTACTATTTCTACTTCCGCAAGCTTGAATCACCCCAGGATGCCGAGGTCGTCGTAAATGGGAAAAAGGTCATCATGATCGGCTCGAATAACTACCTTGGCCTCACAAGCCATCCTCGCGTGAAAGAGGCTGCTATCAGGGCCATTGAAAAGTATGGAAGCGGCTGTGCCGGGTCCAGGTTTCTCAACGGGACGCTCGAGATCCACGTTGAATTAGAGGAGAAGCTGGCTCGGTTCTTCCGGAAGGAAGCAGCCCTCGTCTTTGCCACGGGGTATCAGACCAACCTGGGAGCCATTTCGACTCTGGTGGGACGAAACGATGTGGCGATCATTGACAAATACGATCATGCGAGCATCATTGATGGGTGCCGTCTCTCTTTTGGACAGGTGAAGAAATTTCGGCACAACGACATGAGGGATTTGGAGCGTGCCCTCGAAGGGACGAAGAACAAGGGGAAATTGATCATCGTCGACGGTGTCTTCAGCATGGAGGGTGATATTGCCAATCTCCCAGGTATCGTTAAATTGGCTAAGGCCTACGGGGCTCGGGTGATGGTGGACGATGCCCATGCGGTGGGCGTCTTAGGGGAAGGCGGACGGGGGACTGCCGAACATTTCAATTTGGAGAATGAAGTCGACCTCATTATGGGCACTTATAGCAAATCGCTCGCCGCCATCGGTGGATTTGTTGTAGGTTCTGAAGAGGTCATCAATTATATCAAGCACACGGGCCGCTCGATGATCTTCAGCGCCAGCCTCCCTCCTGCACTCGTGGCATCCGTCAGTGAAGCCCTTGACATCATCGAGGAACAGCCACAGCTCAGGATCCAGCTCTGGAAGAATACGCATCGAATGCTGAAAGGCTATAAAGAGCTTGGCTACGATACAGGGACGAGCGAAACCCCCATCGTACCGATTATCATCAAGGACAGCTGGAAAACTTACGAGATGTGCAAACGGCTCTTTGAGGAAGGGGTCTTTGTCAATCCGGTTGTCAGCCCTGCGGTACCTCCTGGAAGAGAACTGCTCCGCACGAGTTATATGGCCACCCACACCGAAGGCCAACTCACTCGAGTTCTGGAGGCGTTCCAAAAGGTGGGAAAAAAGATGGGGTTGATCTGAGATGGATAACGATCGAATGTCAAACCAGGAACTCCATATCAAAGAGGTAAGAGACGAACAGGATTTGATGATCTTCATCCGATTTCCCTGGAAAGTCTATCAGGGAGATCCATACTGGGTCCCCCCTCTCATCAAGGATCAACTCCAAAAATTTAGCCTCAAACACCCTTTCCGTTCTCATTCAGAGATGATCCTCTTTATCGCTTACCGGGGAGAGGAGGCCGTTGGAAGGATTGCGGGGATCATCGACCACAGCTTCATCGAGTTCCATCGGGAGAAGACAGGTTTCTTTGGATTCTTCGAATCCGTTCGCGATGCTGAGGTAACCGGTCTCCTCCTGTCGAAGGTTGAAGACTGGCTGAGGGGACACGGGATGGAAAAAATGGTAGGACCGATGAACCCTTCCACCAACGACGAATGTGGTCTTCTGATTGATGGGTTCGACTCCTCTCCTCACCTCATGATGCCATACAACCCGGCCTACTACCAGGCTCTGCTTGAAGGGGCTGCCATGAAGAAGGCCAGGGACCTCTACGCATACTTTCTGGACCGATCGACCTTCGTCTCAGGGCGCCTCAACCGGATCGCCGCAAAACTGATCAAAAAAGAACCCAACCTACGGGTCCGCTCGATCAATCTCCGTCGCTTCGATGAGGAGTTAAAAATTGTCAAGGATATCTATAATCAGGCCTGGAGCAGAAACTGGGGATTCGTCCCCCTGACCGAGGCCGAGATCGATGACGTTGCAAAAAATCTGAAGCCTCTGGTAGTCCCCGATTTAGTTCTGTTTGCTTACTGGCAGGATGAACCCGCAGGGTTCTCCGTCTCGCTTCCGGACTATAATCAGGTTCTCAAAAGGCTGGATGGGAAATTGGGTCTGATCGGATTTCTCAAATTCCTCTACTTTTCAAGGAAGATCGATACCATTCGTGTCATGCTTCTCGGCGTGAAACATGCCTTCCAGAAGAGAGGCGTGGAAGGGCTCCTCTATTACGAGACCTTTAAGCGAGGAATTAGAAAAGGGTATCGCGGAGCGGAATGCTCCTGGATTCTCGAAGATAATCTTTTGATGCAGCACGGGATCGAAGCGATGGGAGGAAAACGGTACAAGACCTACCGAATTTATGAAATGGCTCTCTGAAAGGACCTGGCGTATCGTCTGAGAAATCAGTTTACGTATTCTGTCATTCCGGACTTGATCCGGAATCCAGTCTTTTTAACCTGGATTCCTGCTTCCGCCCTGTACACCATGCGCTGCAGGGCTTCCGCAGGAGTGACAATCCTGGAATAAACTTAAAGAAGTGTTAGATTTACTGCACGATGAACGAGCTGTGAGGGATGAATTGGACAATTGAATGA
>CAYMTD010000130.1:0-6371 GCA_964393245.1 uncultured Syntrophaceae bacterium | reverse complement strand
CGATGGCGGCTCTCGATGGGAATGCGGCCCAGGTCTAAGATGGAAAGCACGTTCAGGAAATCATTTTCAAACGAGATCGAGAAGGCTAAGATGTCGAATTCCGAAAGAGGCTTTTGCGATTCCAAGGAGAAAAGAGGCGTACGGGTTTGACGGTGTTCCTCAATGTCCTCGGGGGTTGGAAGGAAGGTCCTCTCGCAGGCAATATCTTCCTCAAGATTCAGGAGATGATAAAGGGTTTGAAATCCCAGGTTGGACATTCCCACATGGTAGGAATTCGGATAGATGAGACAGATGGAAAATTTGCCACCCCATGATTTCCGGACAGTTCCTTTCTCTTTGTCAAGAATCTGCCTGGCCTTTTGAATGAGTTTCCAAGATGCCATGTCTCGTAACTGGATTGCGGAATGTCGAACCGTTGAAAATAAGTATAACAGATTTCCATATTTCCATGGAATAGGCTTTGCCTTTTAATCGCTCAAGACTCGCCACTTGCGACTTACGGATTTCAGTCGGCCTGTTTTCTCATGAACGTGGGAATATCAAAACGATCTTCATCCTCTGTGGAAAAATCCGGTGATTCGACCAATTTCAATTCATCATACCGTTCGTTGACCCTCACCCTTCTCATAAAGGTTGGAAGGTCTCGGTTATCCCTCAGGGCGCTCTCTCGTAAACTACCGTCTCTCATGCTAAAGGAGATTGGGGCCGTTCTTCCTCTGAACCGCGAGAGGGTCTTCTCCTCTGTTTTTCCGAAGCCGGTGGCGATGACCGTCACCCGGATCTCTTCTTTCATGGCCTCATCGATCACCATTCCCCAGATGATGTTGGCATCTTCATGGGCTTCCTTTTGGATTAGGGTGGTGGCTTCATTAATCTCATTGAGGGTCATATTCGAACCCCCGGTGATGTTGATGAGAAGCCCCCGGGCTCCCTCAATAGAAATATCTTCCAGAAGAGGGCTGGAGATGGCTCTCTGGGCTGCCTCGATCGAGCGATTATCTCCTGAAGCGATGCCGGTTCCCATCAGCGCCATTCCGGTTTCAGACATGATCGTGCGGACGTCTGCGAAATCCAGATTGATGATCCCTTGGCCCACGATGATGTCCGAGATTCCCTTGGCTGCATGATAGAGAATTTCATCGGCCTTCTTAAAGGCCTCCAGCAAGGTCATGTTTTTTCCGCTGATACTGAGGAGGCGTTGATTCGGAATGGTGATCAGGGCATCTGCGACCATCCTCAGATTGGCGAGCCCCTCTTCCGCCTGTTTCATCCTCTTCTTCCCCTCAAAGTGGAAGGGTTTGGTGACAATCGCCACGGTCAAGGCTCCTGCTTCCCTCGCGACCTCAGCGATCACCGGGGCACCGCCCGTCCCCGTTCCGCCCCCCAATCCAGCCGTGATGAAGATCATGTCTGCCCCTTTCAGGACCTCACGAATCTTCTCCACATCTTCCAGAGCAGCTTTTCTTCCGACCTCGGGATTCGCCCCTGCCCCAAGTCCTTTGGTTAGGCTGGCACCTAACTGCAATTTGATCGGCGCCAAATTTGCTGCCAATGCCTGGGCATCCGTATTGGCTGCGATGAACTCGACGCCTGTAAGTTGGTAAGAGATCATCGTATTGAGCGCATTGTTTCCCCCACCTCCGACACCGATGACTTTGACCTTAGCAGCCAAATTCTTATTCTCGTCAAATTCGATCATATCTCCCTCCTCTTTTGGAATGGAATTCCAATCATCAAATTCCCTGCCTGCCGGCAGGCAGGCAAAGCCCAAATAAATCCCAATTATCCAATATCCAAATAACCAATGGGTTCTCCCTTTTTGATTTTGGTCATTGCGAATTTGGTTATCATTTGGTTATTGGTACTTAGAATTTGGTTATTCATCAGAAAAACTCTCCTATCCATTCCTTCATCCTGTGAGTCACCTTGCTAAAGATCCTCCCTTCCCCTTTCTTGAAACGGCTCTGTGCCATATTTCGGCTCCCGTAGAGGACCAGTCCCACCCCTGTCGCATACATGGGGCTGTTGACCAGATCGACCAACCCGCTGATGCCCGTGGGAACTCCCCTCCGAACCGGCACATTAAAGATCTGCTCGGCCAGGTCAACGACGCCTTCGAGCAGCGCGCTGCCCCCCGTGAGAATAATCCCAGATGCGAGCAAATTTCCAAAACCCGTTCTCGCGATTTCATGGTGAACGAGACTGAGGATCTCCTCTACCCTCGGTTCAATGATCTCTGCCAGGTTAAATCGTGAAAGCGCCCTTGGCTTCCTCCCTCCCACGCTGGGGACCTCAATGGTTTCATCCTTTCGGACGAGGGAGGTCAGGGCACATCCATACCGTATCTTGATCTTCTCCGCCTCCTCCAGGGGTGTCCGGAGTCCCAGAGAGATGTCGTTGGTGATGTGACTTCCAGCCAAGGAAAAGACCGCGGTGTGTTTAATGGAGCCGTTCGAAAAGATGACCAGGTCCGTCGTACCGCCTCCGATGTCAATAATCGCTACTCCCAATTCCTTTTCCTCCGGAGTTAGGACCGCTTCGCTTGAACCTAACTGTTCCAAGACGATGTCATCGACATCCAGTCCGGCCCGGTTGGCACATTTGATAATGTTCTGAGCAGAGGTGATGGCGCCGGTGACGATATGAACCCTTCCCTCGAGTCTTACGCCCGACATACCCACGGGATCCCGGATCCCATCCTGATCATCCACAATGAATTCCTGAGGAATAATATGGATGACTTCCCGGTCCATGGGAATGGCGACGGCACTCGCTGCATCAATCACCCGCTTCACATCGCTCGGAGTGATCTCCTTGTTTTTGACGGCGATGACCCCATGGCTGTTAATTCCTTTGATATGTCCCCCAGCAATCCCTGCATAGACAGAGGTGAGGTGTACTCCCGCCATTAACTCCGCTTCTTCAACGGCCTTTTTGATCGACGCCACAGTGCTGTCAATGTTGATCACGACACCTTTTCGCAGTCCCTTGGAGGGATGGGTCCCGAGGCCGATAATATGAATCTGACCATCGGCCACTTCTGCAACCACGGTACAGATCTTCGTCGTGCCGATATCCAATCCAACCACTAACGCATCCTTCTTACTCATCTCTTGCCCACCCCCTTTCTCTCTCCCCCTTTGATGACCTGCTTCACCACCATTCTTCTTGCATCGCTACAATCGATGGACGCCGCTGTCCATCCCCGCTTCTTCAGATCGGACCAGATGAGCGATAATTTCCTCAATTTCTCTCCAAAGTCCTCCCACCCCATCTTCACTTCCAATCCCTCCCCCTGGGTGAAACAGTGAACCCCGAAGGTCTTCTCCATATGAATTTCCGAAATCTCTTCCAGAGGAAAACTCCTTTCCCTCTCGGCAATTCTTAAGAGCTCAAGGGCCTTCATGATGAGGCAGTTTGCCTCTTCGGGATTTTTCTCCAGGGTCTCTCGGTTTAATCCCGTGAGAAAGGGGAAATTATACCTGTCGGTATCCCCGAGAGGTGAAAAGATCACGCCCTTGTCATCGATGTAGTAAAGCTCTTCTAACTGGAGGATGGCAATCGGCTTCCGTTCCACCACTTCAACCCAGATCCTGTCCGGAAAGACCTTCCTCACCTTCACGTGCTCAATCCAAGGATGGGATTCCAACCCCTTGGCTACCTCCCGCAATCGAAGGGTGAAGAGATTGGGCATCCCTTCGATCGTGAGCAGCGAGAGTAGGGTTTCCCTGGGAATCCTTCGATACCCCTCGATCTCCACCTCTCTGACTCGAAAGAGCGGATCTCCCAGGAGGTGAACATAGAGGCGATGGCCGACGAAGAGAGAGAAAGAGATAAGGAGCAGAGTTAAAGTGATTCGCAGAGTCCTCTTAAAGATCTCCAGAATTTTCCTTTCGGCTTTCCATTCTCTTCTTCTCTTCGGCCGCAAGAACTCTTCTGTCATATCTGTTTTCCTAAGCCTCCATTCCCCCGACCGGAATGTGCCCCACAAGCCCCGGCGTGTGCGCAGGGTCAAGGGGCACAATATGAAAGATATTTCCTTGCCGGGAAGCTCCGGCCTGTGGCCGGGGAGCTTCACTCCCGGTCCCTCTGCCCGAGCCCAACGTGCATGGGGAGGGTCCTCCCTCCCGCCCTCGGGCAGGAGGGAGGGGTTGGATGGAAAGGAGGAAATGAAGGAGGATGATCATATCTTTAGTGAAGCCCCCAACAAAATCCGCTCGACCAAGTCTTCGAAAGAGATCCCAGCATATTGAGCGGCCTTGGGTAAGAGACTGGTCTCGGTCATCCCCGGCATCGTATTCACGTCGATGACAAAAGGATTTCCCTCCTCATCCGTCATCAAATCGACTCTCGCACAACCGGAGCAACCCAAGGCCTGAAACGCTCTGAGGCTCACCTCTTGAGCATAAAGATATTTTTCCCTGGGAATTCGGGCGGGAATGATATATTCCGTCTCACCCTTGGTATATTTTGAATGGTAGTCATAAAAACCGCTCTTGGGAACGATCTCGATGATGGGCAGAGGAATATCCTCCAGGATGCCTACCGTAATCTCGCTGCCTTTCATAAACTCCTCTACCAGGATCTCTCCGTCATATTGTCCAGCCTCTTTCAGAGCGGGGACGAGGTCCTCCGCTCTCTTGACAATAGAAACTCCAATGGTTGAACCTTCCCTTGCGGGTTTGACAACAACCGGCAAGGGGAGGGAAATCGTCTTGGGCGAGTCCTTCTCAATGTCATCGCGATAAAAGACTTCATACGTCGGGGTGGGGAGATGTTCGCAGAAGAAGAATTTTTTGGCCATGATCTTATGAAGCGCCAGGGCACTGGCCAGCACCCCTGATCCCGTGTAGGGGATCCTCATCAACTCGAGCATCCCCTGAATCGTCCCATCCTCTCCGAATCTCCCGTGGAGAGCGATAAAGGCGACTTCAATCGGTTCCTTGATCAATGTCTCTGCAATGTCCTTTCCCACATCAACGGGCACGGCGTGATACCCCTTCTCGGTCAGGGCCTTCAGGATGGCCTTCCCCGTCCTCATCGAGATTTCTCTTTCGCGCGAGAGACCGCCCATCATCACTCCGATTTTCTTTTTCTTGAAAGACGGCTCTTTCATTCGCCCACCACTCTGACCTCTCTCTCAAGGGAGATGCCTTTCTCTTCGTAGATCTTCCTCTCCACCATCTCCATGAGATGAATCACTTCCTCAGCCGATGCCTTTCCTAAATTGATGATGAAATTGGCGTGCCGGTCCGAAATCATCGCCTGTCCCACTCGAAATCCTTTCAGCCCTGCTTCTTCGATCCACTTCCCTGCAGGTCCCTCTTTCGGATTCTTGAAAATGGAGCCCGCGCTGGGGTAATCCAGGGGCTGCGTCTTCTTCCTCATCTCTGAATAAGATTTTACCTGTTCGAGAATCTCCTCCTTTTTCCCCCTTCTCAACTGAAACCGTCCTTTAAGGATGACCCAGGAGACCGGGAGGTCCAATGTTCGGTAGGAAAATTTGAGTCTCTGCCGGGACCGCTCCATCACCTCTCCATCTTCCCTCATGATCGTCATGGAGAGCAGGACATCCTTCAGCTCGACGCCCCAGGCTCCTGCATTCATCGCCAATCCCCCGCCCACGGTTCCAGGAATACCGAAGAAGGGCTCCAGGCCGGTCAGCCCCTTTTGAATGGCAAACTGAACCAATCGCTGAAGGGAAACGCCTGAATCCGCTTCGACCACATCACCCTCCTGCCGGACCTTCTTCAGTCCCTGGGTCAGGCAGACCACCCATCCCCGGAATCCTTGATCCTTGACCACCAGATTGGTCCCCTTCCCTAATATCATCATGGGGATCCTTTTTCTTCTAACCAATCGGAGAATCTTACCCAACTCCGTCACATCCTTTGGGAAGAGAAGAGTGTCTGCCGGTCCACCCACTTTGATCGAAGTAAACTGCCTCATGGGCACATCGAAGAGAACCCTTCCCTTGATCAAACCCTTTGCCCATTTCTTGTAATCACGCTCCATCTTCCAATTGCGGAATGCAGATTGCGGAGTGCGAACTGCGTCAGGGCTGAAGCCCTAAGTTACGTAACTCAGCCCTTTAGGGCTGAATTCCAATATCCGAACTCGGTTCATTCCAGTTTTCTCACCAATTCATCGGAGACCTGCCAGATATCTCCTGCTCCGAGGGTGATCACCAAGTCTCCCCGCGTGAGAATTCGAAGGAGATGGTCAACGATCTCCTTCTTCTCCCGAATGTAAATCACATCTTTGTGACCATATTCCCGGATTCCTTCAAAGAGGGCTTTGGCTTCTACCCCTTCGATGCGATCCTCTCCAGCGGGATAGATGTCGGTCAGGATGAGAACATTCGCATCGTT
>CAYMTD010000129.1:0-6384 GCA_964393245.1 uncultured Syntrophaceae bacterium | reverse complement strand
ATCCACATCGGAACGGCGCTCAACAAGATCCTGAAAGATTTCGTCGTAAAATCGAAATACATGGCAGGATTCGATAGCCACTATGTGCCGGGATGGGACTGTCATGGGCTCCCTGTGGAGCACGAGGTGGAGAAGATCCTCGGCGCCGAGAAGGGAAAGCTCTCCGTGGTGGAGATTCGGAAACGATGCAGGGACTATGCAACCCAATTCATCGATATCCAGAGAGAAGAGTTTAAGCGCCTGGGCGTCTTTGGCGAATGGGAGAACCCCTACCTCACCATGGATTTTGAATACCAAGCCACCATTGTGAAAGAATTCGGGAAATTCCTTTTGAAGGGTTCGGTTTACAAGGGGAAGAAACCGGTTCATTGGTGTCCGACCTGCAAAACCGCTCTGGCAGAGGCAGAGGTAAAGTATGAAGATCACCGTTCCCCTTCGATCTATGTCAAGTTTAAGATGATCTCCGATATCGGGAAACTCTTCCCAAGCCTGAGAGAGAAGCCTGTCTTTGTAATCATCTGGACGACCACTCCTTGGACCATTCCGGCGAATTTAGCCATTGCCGTGCATCCGGATTTCGCTTACGTTGCTGCCGACGTTGGAGGAGAAGTCTATATCTTGGCCGAGGCGCTTTTGGAAACCGCGATGGAGAAATTTAGGATCAAGACCTACCGGGTTCTGGAAAAATTTTCTGGTAGCAGACTGGAAGGGCTCAGATGCCGGCATCCCTTCATCGATCGAGACTCCGTCCTGATTCTCGCTTCCTATGTCACCCTCGATGTGGGGACAGGCTGCGTTCACACGGCTCCGGGTCATGGCCAGGAAGACTATGAGAGTGGTGTCCAGTATGGATTGGATATCTACAGTCCGGTTGATGACGACGGCCGCTTTACCCCGGATGTTGCCTTCTTTGCCGGGCAATTCGTTTTCGATGCCAACGGTGCGGTGAACCAGAAATTGAGGGAGGTGGGGGCCCTTCTCAAGGAAGAAGAGATGGTCCATTCCTATCCCCATTGCTGGCGAACCAACGACCCGATCATTTTTCGGGCGACCGAGCAGTGGTTCATCTCAATGGAAAAAAACGATTTGAGAAAGAATGCCCTCCGGTCGATCAATGAGGTGAGCTGGATTCCTCCGTGGGGAAGAGATCGGATCTACGGGATGATTGAGAACAGGCCGGACTGGTGTGTCTCCCGGCAAAGGGCCTGGGGGATCCCCATCACGGTCTTCTACTGTTCGGACTGCAAGGAACTCCTGGTCACTCAGGGGACGGTCGATCATATGGTCAGCCTTTTTGAGGAAAAAGGAGCGGATGTCTGGTTTGCTTGGGACGCCCCTGGCCTTTTGCCGGAAGGGGTTCGATGTGGCCGATGTGGCGGAAAGAGGTTTACCAAAGAGACGGATATTCTCGACGTCTGGTTCGACTCAGGGGTCTCCTATGCCGCCGTTCTTGAAAAAAGAGCGGATCTTGAATTTCCGGCGAGCCTCTATCTCGAGGGAAGTGACCAACATCGGGGATGGTTCCACAGCTCGCTCCTGACATCGGTGGGGACGAGGGGGCGTGCTCCTTATCTTTCCGTACTCACCCATGGATTCGTCGTGGATGGAGAGGGAAAGAAGATGTCCAAATCAGCCGGGAATGTAATCGTTCCGGATGAGGTGATCAGCAAATTGGGGGCCGATGTTCTGAGGCTGTGGGTATCTGCTGAAGATTATAAGGATGACATCAAGATCTCGAACGAGATTTTGAAACGGTTGGCAGATGCCTACTTCAGGATCCGAAACACGTACCGTTTCCTTCTTGGGAACCTTTATGACTTCGACCCCAAAAAGGATCGAATTCCTTACCGCGACCTTTACGAGATTGACCGGTGGGCCCTCCATCAGCTCCAGAAATTGATTTTAAGGGTTCGCGAGGCCTACGATCGTTTTGAGTTCCATACGGTTTACCACAGCGTCCAGAATTTCTGCGCCGTCGAGATGAGCGCCCTCTACTTCGATATCTTGAAGGATCGGCTCTATACTTTCCCTGCCCGATCTCCGGGGCGAAGATCTGCCCAGACAGCGCTTTATGAGATTTTGAAGGCCCTGGCCATCCTGATGGCTCCCATCCTTTCCTTCACAGCAGAAGAGGTGTGGGGACATCTCCCGAAGGGGGGGGACGAGAAGGAGAGCGTCCACCTGGAGCTCTTTCCTGAAGTGCAAAGAGGGTACTTGGATGGAGGCTTAAATGAACGATGGGAGAAGATCTGGGAAACCCGAACAGTCGTCACGAGGGCCTTGGAGGAGGCACGGAAGGAGAAGAAGATCGGGCTCTCCCTGGATGCCCAGGTTCACCTCCATCTCCCGGAAAAGGTCTATGAGTTTTTCCAGCCCTTTGAGAAGGAATTAAAATCGATCTTCATCGTCTCTTCTGTCACCCTTCATCTCGGGAGAAAAGACGAGAAAGAAATAAGGGTAGAAGTCCTTCGGGCAGAGGGAGCGAAATGCGAGCGGTGTTGGAATTATGATGTCAGTGTCGGGCAGCATCGTGAGCACCGGACGGTCTGTCAGAGGTGCCTGGGAGCGATTCAGTCTAATGCGGATTGCGGAGTGCAGATTGCGGATTGAAATCCCCCTTTTTCTAAAGAGGATAAGGGGGGATAGGAATTGGGTGAGGTCTGGTTAGCGATGAAAAAGAAATACAGGGTACTTTTGATCGTTCTTTTGTGGATTCTATCGGTGGATCAATGGACCAAATATTCGATCCAATCGCGATTGGCCCTCCACCACACGGTGCCGGTGGTCAAGGGCTTCTTCAATCTCACGCATGTGCGAAACCCAGGCGGTGCTTTCGGAGTGCTGGGAGGAGCAAAGGGAGGACTGGGTTCCTCCCTCTTTCTCATCTTCTCTTTGTCGGCCATTGGGGTCATCCTCTTCTTCTTTTTCAAGACGAGAGAGGATGAGGATATTCTTTCTCTCGCCTTCTCCCTGGTCTTAGCCGGGGCGATCGGAAACTTGGTTGACCGCTTTCGGTTTGGGGAGGTGATCGATTTCTTCGACTTCTATCTTTTTTCGTTTCATTGGCCTGCTTTCAATATTGCGGATTCGGCCATCTGTGTGGGGATGGGGCTGATCATTCTGGAGATCTTTCTTCGGGATCGCAAGAAAAAGACTGTTTAGGTAGTCGCGTCCGTCAGAGGGGATGGAAGATGGCTATTCGAGAGATCCTAAAATATCCGCACCCTGTCTTAAAGAAACGTTCCCGAGAAGTGGATCAGATTGACGGGGAATTGACGCAATTGATTCGGGATATGACCGAGACCATGTACGATGCGGGTGGCGTTGGCCTGGCCGCCCCGCAGGTTGGAATTTCCAGAAGGGTGATCGTGGTCGATGTGAGCCCC
Organism: uncultured Syntrophaceae bacterium; assembly: GCA_964393245.1. GTDB lineage: Bacteria > Desulfobacterota > BSN033 > BSN033 > UBA1163 > CAYMJV01. The sequence continues at coordinate 2,998 of CAYMTD010000129.1, read as the reverse complement.
ATCGATCCTCGGCACTCCTTTTTTGTTATGATCAATCCTACGATCATTTCGGAAGAGGGAGACGTGGAGCATGAGGAGGGATGCCTGAGTGTGCCCGAGTGTCTGGAAAAGGTGAAGAGAAAAGAGAGGGTTCGGGTCCGGGGCATCTCTCCAGAAGGGAAGGAGATGGAGATCTCCGGAGAAGGGATCCTGGCCTTCGCGCTCCAACACGAAATTGATCATCTCAACGGGGTTCTCATTCTGGACAGGGTTAGCGCATTAAAGAGGGATGTTTACCGGAGAAAGGTGAAGAAGGAGAGGAGGAAGGAGGAGAAGCCTTGAGCGGCGTGTCCTGGCGGGTCGTTTTTTTTGGAACCCCGTCCTTTGCCCTCCCATCCTTAGAGAAATTAACCCAGGGTCCTGACGAAGTGGTTGCTGTCGTGACCCAGCCTGACCGAGAAAGGGGAAGAGGGCGAAAGGTGGTTCCTCCTCCGGTAAAGGGGTTTGCCCTTCAGAAAGGGCTTCGTATTTTTCAGCCCGAGAAAATAAAAGAAGCTGCTTTGCTTGAGACGCTCAAGGGTCTTGAGGCCGATCTTTTTGTAGTGGCTGCCTATGGTCAGATTCTCCCTAAGGCGCTTCTGAGCCTTCCCAGGCACGGAGCCGTGAATGTTCATGCGTCTCTCCTGCCAAAATATCGCGGCCCTGCTCCCATTGCCTGGGCGCTCCTCAATGGAGAGAGGGAGACAGGCATTACCACGATGCTCATGGACGAGGGGATGGATACCGGAGATATTCTGTTACAGTCGGAGACCCTTATCGCCGAAGATGATACCACGGAGACGCTACAGGATCGATTGGCGTCCTTGGGGGCTCAGGTCTTGTCAGAAACGTTGGAGAGGATAAAAACGGGGGAGATTCATCCCGTTCCGCAGGATCATTCAAAGGCGACCTATGCCCCCATGCTTAGAAAAGGGGATGGGAGAATTCGATGGACAAGAAGGGCTGAAGAGATTGACCGTCAGGTCCGGGCTTTCCATCCATGGCCGGGTGCCTATACGGAGTGGCAGGGCCGCATTCTAAAGATTTACAAAGGAGAGGTCAGGAAAGGGAAGAAAACCGGTAAGCCGGGGACAATCCTCTGGGTGGGAACAGATTTTATCGAGATCGAGACGCGCAAGGATTCCTACCTTCTCAAAGAGGTCCAACTGGAAGGGAAGCGGAGGATGAACGTAAGGGATTTCTTGTCGGGACATCCCATACAGGCCGGTACAGTCTTTGGCTAACAAATTCAGAATTCGGATTTCAGCCCTGAAGGGCTGAGTTACGTAACTCAGAGGCTTTAGCCCTGATAATCCGGCACTCCGGATCCTGCATTCGGCAGTCGGGGGAGCACTATGGACGATCAGCCTAAGAAGAGAATCTTCATCGGTCTTTTGGTCATCACGTGTTTGATTCTTTTCTTCCTTATCTTTGTTCTTTGGTATGTCCCTATGGTGGGGCTGAGAAACATCCATTATTTGCTTCCTGCCTTCTTCACGCTGACCCTCGCCGTCGTGGTTTTTCTCATGCTCTCTGGAGGACTCCTACTCGTCTTTACCATTCTGCGGGGAAAGGACATCTTTCTCTCCCATAAGTTAAGAGGGCTTGTGGCCAAAGTGCTCTTTCCGTTCATGATCTTGATGGGGAAACTGTTAGGGGTTTCGAAGGAGAAAGTCAAGCAGTCCTTCATTGAGCTGAATAATCATCTTGTGCGATCGAATACGAACCGAACGCGTCCCAATCGACTTTTGGTTCTTCTCCCTCACTGCATCCAGGATTTTGAATGTCAGATCAAGATTACGGCAAACGTGAAAAACTGCAAAGGATGTGGGCAATGTGAAATTAAAGATCTGATTGAACTCGCCGACCAATGTCAGGTCAAAATCGCTGTGGCCACTGGCGGGACCTTGGCAAGGAGAATTATTGTTGAAAACAAACCGGAGGCGATTGTGGCGGTGGCCTGTGAACTTGATCTCACGAGCGGGATTCAAGACAGCTACCCGATTCCCGTGATCGGGATCCTGAATGAACGACCCCACGGCCCCTGCATCAATACGAAGGTTGATATTCAAAAAGTGAAGAGGGCGATCCTGGATTTTCTTGAGCCCGAAAGGGCTCATAGCAATTGACAAATCGATTGTTTGCAATTATATTTCTTTATAGTTGTCATGCTGAACTCGGTTCAGCCTCTTGTTTTGGCAGAGGGTTAGATCCTGAAATTGCAAACCATGATTCTGAACCAATGCTGAAGCGAGTTCAACACAAGGTCCAGGATGATACTTCGAAACAATTTCAAATATTGTTGGCTGGACATTGCTTTTAGAAAAGGAGGTTGATGGATCAATGAATCGTTTTAAGACGTTTCTTTTGATGCTCGTTTTGACCGTTTTGTTCGTGGTGGTTGGATCCGCGATCGGCGGGAGAGACGGGGCGATCACGGCTTTCATCTTTGCTGCCCTGATGAATTTTGTGACCTACTGGTTTAGCGACAAGATCGTCCTGCGAATGTACGGTGCTCAGCAAGTCACCGAGGCGGAAGCCCCCGAACTCTACCGAGTGGTCGCGGAGTTAACGAGCCGGGCCAGTATGCCCATGCCGAAGGTCTATATCATGGAGAACGATACTCCCAATGCCTTTGCGACCGGGAGAAACCCGGAGCATGCAGCCGTTGCCGTGACCACGGGCATTCTGAGAATGCTGTCGAAGGAAGAACTGATGGGAGTGATCGGCCATGAGCTTTCCCATATTCGTCATCGCGATATCCTCATCAGTACGATAGCGGCGACCATCGCAGGGGCGATCAGCATGCTGGCCACCATGGCGCGCTGGGGCGCGATCTTCGGTGGGGGGCGATCCGATGAGGAAGAAGGCGGCGGAGGTGGAAACATTCTTTTCGTTCTCATCTTCTCGACGATTGCCGCATTCGCAGCCATGCTGATTCAGATGGCCATCTCCCGATCGAGGGAGTACATGGCCGATG
>CAYMTD010000128.1:1447-6392 GCA_964393245.1 uncultured Syntrophaceae bacterium | reverse complement strand
CTGCAAAGGCCCTTCTCGATGAAAATCCCAAGCCTTCAGAGGAGGAGATTCGCCACGGGATAGCCGGAAACCTGTGCCGCTGCACCGGCTATCTTCAGATCATCCAGGCGATCAAAGCAGCCAGTGAACAAAAATGAGTTCTTTGAGTTTATCGGGTTTCTTGGGTTCATTGGGTTAATTCAACAAACCCAACAAACTCTGTAAACCCAATGAACTAAAGAGGGGAGGTTTCCATGGAACAGTTCATCAATATTGGGAAGCGGATTCCAAAGGCCGATGCAGCCGAGAAAGTCACCGGAAAGGCGATCTACATCCATGACCTCAAAATTCCGGGAATGCTCTACGGCAAAATTCTCTACAGCCCCCATGCGCACGCAAGAATACTGAGCATCGATACCACCAAAGCGGAAAGACTTCCAGGGGTCAAGGCCGTCCTGACCGGATACAATATTCCTGCTATCAAATTTGGCTTTTACAAAGATAATACGCCTCTCAAAGCCAACAAAGTTTGTTCTTTTCGAGACGAGGTGGCTGCTGTTGCCGCCACAGACCCCGATATTGCTGAAGAAGCTCTCGAACTCATCAAGGTTGAATACGAAATCCTTCCCGCTGTCTTCGATCCCGAAGAGGCCATGAAGGAAGGAGCGCCGTTAATTCATGAGGAGCATGTGGGCGGCAAGGAGAAAAAACCAACCAACGTCCTTAATCTCCCTTGGAGGCTCATCGCCGGTGATGTCGAAGAAGCAAGGAAAAACTCTGCTTTTGTGGCAGAGGACCGTTTTAAGGTAACCTGGGTAAACCACTGCTGTCTGGGAACGAGTGGGTGTGTTGCTCAATTCGATATGAAAAATAATCTCACGGTGTATAGCATCACCCAGATCCCGTCGCTTGCTCAGAGGGACTATACCGATGCCTTAGCAGCCATGGGCTTGCAGGGCAAAAAGGTCCGCGTCATCAAGACAATGATCGGCGGGGGCTTTGGGAGCAAACTCGACACCTATGCCTTTGAATATATTGCCATCCTTTTAGCTCACCGAACGCGGAAACCTGTCAAGATTGTTTTCTCCCGCGAGGAGGAATTCTTTGCCACCTCCCCCCGACAACCCGCCATTATCGATATTGCTCAAGGATGCACAAAGGATGGTAGGCTGACCTTCCGCGATATCCGGATGATCCTTGACAACGGAGCTTATACTTCATGGGGAGCCACGACACCTTCTGTCATGATGATGCCTATTTCCTCCCTCTATAAGGTTCCAAATGTTCGCTATGTAGCCAAGTGTGTCTACACCAACAACACCTATTCCCAGGCGATGAGGGGATATGGAAACCCGCAAGCTACCTTTGCGATCGATTCCCAGATCGATATTTTGGCAGAGATGGCTGGGATCGATCCCCTCGATTTCAGACTACGGAATACCAACACGCCTGGAGAGGTCACACCCCAGAATTTCAAAATCAACACGTGTGGCTTGAGAGAGTGCATCGATGCAGTGGCTCAGAAGCTGGACTGGAGGCAGAATCGAGGCAGGAGAGATGGCAGGGGGATCGGAATAGCTTCCATGATGCACGTGGGAGGAGGAGCCCGAGTCTACAAATCGGATGGATGTGGAACGATCATCAAGATCGACGACTTCGGAACGGTCAATGTCTTTACGGGCGCAACGGATATGGGACAGGGCGCGGACACGGTTATTGCTCAAATCGTGGCTGAAGAGCTCGGAGTGAGAGTCGAAGATGTGGTCGTTACCCACACTGACACGGATATCTGTCCTTGGGACGTGGGTGCCCACGCCAGCCGAACGACGTTTGTGGCAGGAAACTCAGCTCGCGGAGCGGCCAAGAAAGTAAAGGAACAGATTCTTGAGATCGCTGCTAAATCCATAGGAGAGGATCCCGAAAATTTGGACGTTCGGGACCGGACGATCTTTTCAAAAAAAGATTCTGAGAAGAAGATGCCTATGGGAAAGGCCCTGAGGGCCGCCCACTACGCTGCAGATGGGAAAATGGTCATGGCAGAATATTTTTACGACCCTGCCAATGAGAATCTGGACAGAGAATTCAAAGGCAATCTTTCGGTCACCTATGCTTACGGCACACACGGTGTGGAAGTAGAAGTGGATACGGAAACCGGCCAGGTGAAGATCCTGAAATATGTGGCTGCCCACGATGTGGGCAGAGCGATCAATCCCATGCTCTTGGAGGGCCAGGTTTACGGCGGTGCGGCGATGGGAATTGGTTATGCCTTGACCGAGAGGCTCATCCTTCAAAATGGGAAGGTGATGAATCCAAATTTCCTTGACTATAAAATGTTAACCGCCAAAGATGTTCCTAACATCGAACCGGTCGTCGTAGAAACGGACGATCCCTTTGGCCCTTTCGGCGCCAAAGGAATCGGCGAGCCAGGTTTGGTTCCGACGGCCCCTGCTATTGCCAATGCCATTTATGATGCCGTAGGGGTGAGAATCAAGGATCTTCCTATTACCCCGGAAAAGATTCTGACAGCACTGAAGGAAAAGAAAAAATAATGGAAGAATGGAATGTTGGATAAATGGAATGATGGGAAGATCTAAGAAAGCCTTGTAGTATTGTTTCAAGAACCCATTATTCCAACATTCCATCATTCCAGCAAATCCATACTGCACCATTCCATCATTCCAATATTCCGTTTTTTCATCGCTTTTTTCCAATCCCTTCGCAATTCGGATTTTTTGCGCAAAATTGTCACTTCTAACGTAAACTTTTCATAAGTTGTCCGCTCCTCTACATTTAACTACTCTCTATAGTCATGCTAATAATAATATCCTCAGGCATTAAAAACCAAATAATAACAGACAAATAGAGACAAAATGGATAATTTTTTTAGAAAATTTGGTGCATTTGGAACAAAATTTGCTTTTTTTGTTAATTCCTGATGGATTTCATCTGTGATTAAGGCCTCCCACAGCCAGAGACTGAAGCCCGAAAGGATCGCAAGATTGAAAAGTCGACAAATGAGTTTCAAGCAAAAAAAGAATCATAATTTGGGGATTCGGAAGAGCAAACGGATTTCAATTCGCTCTCTTGGCAATAAACCTCTGTCCTCCGAACAGGCAACGAGACAGATTGAGCAGGAGGTAAGAACACTAAAGAAACAAATTGAGTTTATTTTGGGTGCTACAAAAACGGGCCTCGACATCATCGACTCCGAGTTCAACGTCCGATATATCGACTCTGAGTGGGCAAAGGTCTACGGCGATCCCAGAGGCAGGAAATGCTACGAATATTTTATGGATAGGAAAGACGCTTGCCCTGGATGTGGAGTCATCGTGGCCCTAAGAACAAAGAAGCCCGTTGTTACAGAAGAAGTCTTGGTTAAGGAAAATAACAGACCCATTGAGGTGACCACTATCCCATTCCAGAATGAGAAGGGAGAATGGTTGGTTGCTGAGGTGAATGTCGACATTACCCAGCAGAAGCGAGCAGCGGAAGCACTGCGGGAAGCTTACACCGCCTCGGAAAATAGGGTTCGAGAACGAACCGAAGAATTGGCCCGGATCAACGAAACCCTGCAAGCTGATATTGTCGAGCGCAAACAGGCCGAAGAACCATTGCGAAGGAGCGAGGAAGAGGCAAAGCGACTGGCTCAAGAGAATGCCATCATGGCCGAGATTGGACGAATCATCACTTCCTCACTCGATATCGAGGAAGTCTATGAACGCTTTGTTGAAGAAGTGCGTAAGCTCATTCCTTTCGACCGAATTGTCGTCAATACCATCAATCCCCAAAACGATACCGTCACCATCTCCTACGTCTCCGGGACGGACGTGCCAGAGCGCCGAGCCGGCGATGTCATACCACTTCAGGGAACGGCTACTATCGAATGTGTCCGAACCCGTTCGGGCCTCCTCATTCAAACAGAGGAGATGGAGGAAAAAGAAGCGCGTTATCCCGCCTTCTTGCTCTACTTTAAGGTTGGCTTGAGATCTCTCATCATGGTCCCCTTATTCTCCAAGGACGAGCCTATTGGTGCTCTTTCCGTCTTTTCAAGCCGGCCCAATGCCTACACGGAAATGGATTTGAGACTCATGCAAAGGGTTGGTCACCAAATTGCCAACGCCATTTCAAACGCAAAACTATTCTCCGATCGCATACGAGCGGAGGAAGCATTACGGGATAGCGAAGAACAATACCGAACCCTTGTTGAGACCGCTTTCGACGTCATCTTCAGCCTCTCTGAAAACGGAACGATCACCTCCCTGAATCCAGCCTTTGAAAAGATCACGGGTTGGTCGCGGTTCGATTGGATCGGGAAATCCTTCACAGGACTCCTCCACCCGGAGGATCTTCCTCTCTCCATCGAGGCTTTTCAAAAAGCCATCAGAGGCGAACCCCTTCCGAGATTGGAATTCCGCTTTCTGTCAAAGTCCGGCAACTATTTGATCGGGGAGCTCACCGCCACTCCTCAGATCAAAAAAGGAAGAATTGTTGGTGCCTCCGGGATTATTCGAGACGTGCCCGACCGGAAGCGATTCGAAGACGAACTGAGGGAGAGTGAGAAAAAATTCCGCGTGTTAACGGAAACAGCTTCCTCCGCCATCTTCATACACCAGGGGGGTAATTTTCTCTATGTGAATCCCGCTTCTGAAATTATGTCCGGCTATACGCGAGAAAAGCTCTTGTCCATGAATTTCTGGGATACAGTCCATCCCGACTTTCGAGAACTGGTGAGAGAGCGCAGCGAAGCGCGTCTAAAGGGAGAATTCCTTCCCTCCCGATATGAATTGAAGATCATCACCAAGACCGGTGAAGAGCGCTGGGTCGATATGACTGTGGGAGTGATCGAATATGAAGGAAAACCAGCCATCTTGGGAACAAGTTTTGACATCACCGAGCGCAAGCGGGCGGAGCAAGCGCTTCGGGAATCAGAAGAGCGATATCGAACCATTCTTGAAAACATCGAAGA
>CAYMTD010000128.1:0-1347 GCA_964393245.1 uncultured Syntrophaceae bacterium | reverse complement strand
AAGCGCTTCGGGAATCAGAAGAGCGATATCGAACCATTCTTGAAAACATCGAAGACGGCTATTACGAGACTGACCTTCGAGGTGATTTGACCTTTTTCAATGATTCCCTGTGCCGAATACTGGGCTACTCAGGAGAAGAAATAATGGGCATGCCTAACAAACGGTATACCGATGAAGAGAATCGCAAGAAATTATACCAGGCCTTCAATGAAGTCTACAGGACGGGGAAGCCCGCTAAAGGATTTGAGTGGCAGGTGTTTACAAAAGACGGAAGGAAGCGTTTCGGCGAAGTTTCCGTCTCACTGATCAAGGATTCAAAAGGCGAGCCAATCGGTTTTCGAGGGATTGCCCGTGACATCACAGAGCGAAAACAAGCAGAAGAGGCGCTTCGCGCCGAGAAGCAGCGATTTGAAGCGCTTTTAGAAAATGCTCCGTTTGGATTGGTCGTGATTGATCCACAGGGGATTTTTCAATATGTCAATTCTAAGTTTATTGAGCTATTTGGTTATGACTTGAATGAGATCCCAAATGGAAGGGAATGGTTCAGGAAGGTTTATCCCGACCCGGACTACAGACATCACGTAATAGAGACCTGTATCCAGGATTTTAGCATCTCTTCGCCAGGACAAAACGTACCCAGGATCTTTGCAGCCACCTGCAAAGACGGAACAAAAAAGATCGTTCGATTCATAACGGTCCAGTTGGAGGCGGGCGGATACCTCATGAGCTGTGAGGATATTACGCTCGCTCAACGAGCGGAAGAAGAGAAGGCAGCCCTTGCCGAGCAGCTTCGCGAATCCCAGAAGATAGAGGCCATAGGCCGGCTGGCCGGGGGAATTGCCCATGATTTTAATAATCTTCTAACCGTCATCGGGGGTTATAGCCAGCTTTGTCTGACGGACCTCAAAGAGAACGAAAAATTGAGGGGGAACCTTGAGGAAATTCAAAAGGCCACGCAAAGGGCTTCGGACCTTACTAATCATCTTCTGGCCTTCAGCCGCCGTCAGATCATGGAGATGAAGATCCTCGATCTAAATACCCTCTTGAAGGATCTGGACAAGATGCTTCATCGTGTCATTGGAGAGGACATCCAACTGACTTATCTCTTATGCGACGAATTAGGAAAGATAAAAGCCGATCGAGGTCAGATGGAACAGTGTATTCTCAACTTAGCGGTCAATGCCAGGGATGCCATGCCTTTTGGGGGAAAACTTACCATCGAAACCTCTAACGCAGAGCTGGATGAAACTTACGCACATACCCACATCGATACTGAACCAGGCCGTTATGTAATGATGTCCGTTAGCGATACAGGCATGGGGATGACCCCAGAGGTCAGAGAACGGG
>CAYMTD010000127.1:0-6440 GCA_964393245.1 uncultured Syntrophaceae bacterium | reverse complement strand
TATGATTGGCAAAAAGGGGACAGGCACCTTTTTAGGAAAAGGTTAGGGTCTAAAGGTAAGGGTTAGGACGCCCTTATCGTAACAAAAGGCTAAGTCCATGTCGGGTCTTCTTAGTACTTAATGTTCTGTTTCCCGTTTAACTTGACCGTTACCCTTGACCGAAACGTCTGCCTGGCCGGAAGGCAAACGCTTCGCGAATCTTACCGTAACCCAAATACAGTGAACGGAGAATATGAAAATCCTACTCGTTCATAATTTTTATGGGTCGGCGGCTCCGAGTGGGGAGAATATGGCTTTCATGGCTGAGCGGGAATTGCTAAGGCAGCATGGACACATAGTGCTCGAGTTTACCAGGCATAGCGATGAGATGATCAAGCAGGGAATTTTCGGAACCATTTGTGGCGCTCTTGCGACTTCGTGGAATCCATTCAGCAAACGAGCCTTGCGCGCTGTTTTGGAAAAAGAAAAACCCGATATCATGCATGTCCATAATACTTTCCCCCTCCTTTCGCCTTCGATTTTTCACGCAACCACGGGACTTCAGACAGCTACCGTCCTAACGCTCCATAATTACAGGACCTTTTGTGCGGCCGCAATTCCCGTGCGCGGCGGTGCTCCCTGTACGGAATGTTTAGATACGCAAAGCGTAGCTCCTGCACTCAAATATGGTTGCTACCGAAACAGGAGGCTTGCAACCCTTCCGTTGGCTACAATGATCGCACTCCACAGAAGAGTTCGGACCTGGGAAGAACATGTTGATGGGTTCGTCGTTCTCTCGGATTTTCAAAAGGACAGGATGGCAAAAATAGGGTTACCGGCGAGGAATATTCATGTCAAACCTCCTTTCTTGGCCGATCCGGCTCTTCCGATACCCTGGAAAGAGAGAGAAGGGAAAGTGGTGTTTGTGGGCCGTTTGGGGATTGAGAAGGGGGTTCATACGCTCATAGAGGCGTGGAAGCTGTGGGGAAAGGAAGCACCAAAGCTCGAAGTGATCGGTGACGGCCCGGAAAAGGTAAGGCTGCAAAAGGCTGCAAATGGAAATGGAATAGGAGATAAGGTCTTTTTCTTAGGTCAGCAACGATTCCCGGAGGTTCAGAAACGTCTCAGCCAGGCTCGCCTCCTCGTTCTGCCTTCATTGTGCTTTGAAGGTTTTCCAATGGCAATCATCGAGGCTTTTTCACTTGGCGTGCCTGTGGTGGCTTCGGATATTGGGCCCCTTCCTGATATCGTCAGAGAGAGCGAAAGCGGCATTCTGTTTGAGGCAGGTAATGCGGTAAGCCTCTGTCGCAAGATGAAAGAGAATTGGAACCGTTCCGATCGGTTATCTTCCATGGGGCAGGGTGCCCGTCAGGAGTTTAATAAAAAATACACCGCCGCCATGAATCATGAAACCCTGATGGAGATTTATGATGCAGCAATAATAAATAGGCGATCAAGACAGGGCCAGACAGCATATACAGAAAAAGTAATTACGAAGAAAGCGGACCGGCATGACATCGAAAGCATACTCGGGTATCCTGTCTCAACCCTATCGAAAGATGATTGCATCGCCACCATCACAGGCTGGGTAGAGAATGGCTTCCGAGGCAAATACTTTGTCTGTGCCAATCCGCATTCTATCGAAGTGGCGAGGACTGACCTTAAGTTTGACCGCGCGATCAAGCATGCTGACCTCGTCCTCCCAGATGGGGTAGGGCTCGTTATTGCCTCGAATATCCTCGGGGGAATGATAGACGAAAGAGTAACAGGAAGTGATATCTTTTGGGGAGTCAACAGCGAATTGAATAAGAAGAACGGACATTCCGTATTCTTACTCGGATCCACACAGGACAGTCTCGAAAAGATGAAACGCAAGATGGAGTCCGATTTCCCCCACTTGCGGGTTGCGGGTGTTTACTCACCGCCCTTTAAGAAAGAGTTCAGCCATGAAGAGAATCTCATTATGATTGAGATGATCAATCGCACGAGGCCGGACGTCCTTTGGATTGGGATGACTGCTCCCAAACAAGAGAAATGGATCTATGAGAATAGGGAGCAGTTAGGTGTCAAGGTGCTCGGACCCGTCGGAGCCGCATTCGATTTCTATACCGGGGCGGTAAAAAGGCCGCCACCCATTTTTCAAAGATTAGGGTTAGAATGGTTGCTTCGGTTTCTACGGGAGCCGCGCCGATTGTGGAGGAGAAACCTCATTTCGAACCCAAGATTCATTCTCCGTGTGATCCGACATAGGTTCAACCACCACCGAGCAATAAAAAAAGGGGACAGGCACCTTTTTAGGACTTGAGGGTTAGGATGCCACGAATTGGCAGAGGCGTAGTCGACGGTCTCACTTACCATGTGATAAGCCGGGGGAATAACAAACAAAGGGTTTTTCATAATGACTTAGATTATAAAGCCTTTGTCCACTTAATAGAGGAAGGCAAACGGCTCTATCCAATTAAGATCTTTGCTTACTGCATTATGCCCAATCACTTTCACATGGTACTGATGCCGATCAAGGGAAACGACTTAAGCAAGTGGATGCACCGGTTGCTGACAGTTCACGCGCAGCGATATCGTCAGAATTATGGAACCTGTGGCCATATATGGCAGGGAAGGTACAAGAATTTTGCTATTCAGGAGGATACCCATCTTCTAACTGTGATCCGGTATGTCGAAGGCAATCCCGTAAGGGCTGGCCTGGTTTCCTTGGCCAGGGATTGGGAATGGTCATCACACAAAGAGACCATAGGTTTAAGGAAGGGAGCAGTAGTCGATGAACTTCCAATCGAGCTGCCTGAAGCCTGGGAGAACTATGTGAATGCCCCTTTGGCCGAAACTGATTTAGAGAAGATTCGCCAGAGCGTCAATCGCCAATCGCCATATGGAGCATCGCCATGGCAGTTCGAGCTGTGCAAGAAGCTTGGTGTGGAATCAACCTTACGAGCTAAAGGAAGGCCGAGAAAGGATTTGTAAAAGGTGCCTGTCCCCTTTTTTCAGGAGAATGACCTGCTGTTATGCTGTGGTACTACCTTGAATAGCCCGGAGAAGCTTTCTCGAATCAGAAATCTAACCCAGGCGACCATCGACTGGTCTTATCTCACGGCGATGGCGCGTCGTCATGGAGCCATGCCACTTCTCTATTGGAATCTTAAGAAGATCCATTTTGAGGCGATGCCAGAAGGTGTTGTGAAGGAGCTTTGCAATGAGTATCGAATCAACATGATTCGAAATCTTTTTCTCACAGCCAAACTTTTTAACCTTCTCGATCTTTTCCAAGGGAATGGAATTTCTGTCATTCCCTACAAAGGTCCCACGCTTACCGTTTATGCCTACGGGGATATCGGTCTAAGACAGTTCGGCGACCTTGATTTTATTATTCGTAGAGAGGATGTCTTGAGAGCAAAGCAACTCCTTCTGTCGGAAGGCTACACACCGGAATATTCGCTGCCGCCGGATCAGGAGGCTGCCTATCTCGCGAGCGAATGTGAATATAATTTTTTCGACCATCGCAGAAAGATACTCATCGAACTTCACTGGGATATTGTCCAGAAATATTTCTCGTGCCATTTCGATGTTAACAAACTATGGGAGGACCTGAAATCTGTATCTCTTCTGGGCAGGGAGGTGACGACGGTCTCGCCGGAGCAGTTGTTTTTGATTCTCTGTCTCCATCATGGCGGAAAGCATCAGTGGGAGAGCTTAGGATGGATTTGTGATACCGCTCAATTGGTAAGTTACCATAGAGAGCTCGATTGGGATAAGATACTGGATCAGGCTTTCCGTTCCGGTGTCGAGCGCATACTTTTTCTTGGTCTATACCTTGCGAAGGACATGCTGGGGGCAGACATTCCGAACGGGATTAACAGGAGATTAATGAATGACTTGGCAATTCCATCTCTTGCGGAAGAAGTTCGCAAACGGATCTTTGCTGAGGCTGGAAATATCCTGGGAGAGGCAGAGCGGTTTGGTTTCTATCTCAGGATGAGAGAAAATTTCAAAGATAAAATGCTATATTCTTTCCGTCGGCTATTCACGCCGACCCAAAGAGACTGGTCGGTTCTTAGACTTCCTGCTCCTCTTTTCCCCATGTATCGTTTCCTCCGTCCTTTCAGACTTGTCAAGAAATTTGGGAGGCAAACTTTAGGTTTAGGCTTAACCCGATAACCCAATAAACCTAACCAAACATATTTGAAATTTCCCGGACCTGTCATCCTGAACCATGCCCTGAACTCGTTTCATGGGTTGTTTCAGGATCTCACCCAGTGGACAAATCGAGATGCTGAACCAAGTTCAGCATGACACCAATGGGTTTCAAGATGTTAGAGATATATTCTCAGAGTTTATTGCGTAAGAATCCAACGAACCGTTAGAGGTAAAAGGATGAAAAAGGCTTTGATCACTGGAATCACAGGGCAAGATGGATCCTATCTGGCTGAATTTCTATTATCAAAAGGCTACGAGGTCCATGGACTGATTCGGAGATCGAGCACCTTCAATACGGAGAGGATAGACCATATCTATGTCGATCCACATGAGACCAATGTAAGACTTTTTCTCCATTATGGTGATATTACAGATTCCGGACAATTGACGAACCTCATCTATAACATCCAACCTGATGAGATCTATCATTTAGCCGCTCAAAGTCATGTCCGGGTAAGTTTTGACATGCCGGAGTTCACAGGAGATGTTACGGGTATCGGGACCACACGGTTATTGGAAGCCATCAGGAGGAGCGGAATTAAAACGCGCTACTATCAAGCCTCGAGCAGTGAGATGTTCGGAGATGCCCCAGCACCACAGAACGAAGAGACCCCTTTCAATCCGCGGAGTCCCTATGCAGTCGCCAAAGTGTATGCGTATTGGATGGCCAGGAATTATAGAGAAGGCTATGGAATGTTTGCAGTCAACGGAATTCTGTTTAACCATGAGTCCCCCAGAAGGGGGGAAACGTTTGTCTCCCGAAAAATTACCCGGGCCTTGGCCAGGATAAAATTAGGGTTGCAGGACAAGCTCTATCTGGGGAATCTCGAGGCCAAAAGGGACTGGGGGCATGCGAAGGACTATGTGGAAGCCATGTGGCTCATGCTTCAACACAGCGACCCGGATGATTATGTCATTGCCACGGGCGAAACTCACTCAGTCAGAGAATTTGCAGAGCTTGCTTTCGCTCATGGGGGCATCGAAATAGAGTGGAAAGGCCGTGGTAACTCCGAAAAAGGTATTGTCCGTACCTTAACCTCAGCCTTAGCCTCAACCTTGAAGGTGGGAGACTGTCTCATTGAAATTGACCCACGCTATCTTCGACCTCTCGAAGTAGGGCTTCTACAGGGAGATGCCTCAAAGGCAAGGGGAAAATTAAATTGGGAGCCCAAGGTGAGATTCAATGAGTTGGTTAGGATGATGGTTGAGTCAGATATGAATGAACTTGAAGAGATGAGACATTGCCAGGATGTGATCAGAAAGCTATCCAATAACAAGAGTAAGCAGTAAACAGTAGGCAGAAAGCAGTAGGCAGCAAACACTCGCTTCAGCTTCGGGTTAGGTTAACCCAACAAACTCAACAAACCCAAGCACCCCAACGAACCCAACCGAGCCAACAAACCCAAAACATGCTTAAGTATCTGATTCTATTTCTGATGGCCTTTGTTTCGTCGCTGCTCTTTACACCAGTGGTGAGATTTATCGCCAAAAAGGTTGGGGCCTTCGACCTTCCTGGTGAAAGAAAGGTTCACGATCATCCGATTCCGAGACTTGGGGGTTTCTCCATCTTCATTACCTTCAATCTGATTCTCGTCATTGCGTCTCAGATCGATTTCTTCTTCTTCCCTCCAGATTTTCTGAAGGAAATTAATTTCCTCTGGTTGATTACAGCTTCTTTCATCATGCTCGGGATTGGGGTTATTGATGATTTCCGAAGGGTTCCTCCCGGCATCAAATTTTTCTTCCAGATTATTGCGGGACTCATTGTCCCTCTTACGTGCGTCAAGATTCAGGTCATAACATTGCCCTTTGGAACGATCGATCTCGGAATCTGGTCAATTCCTGTTACCATCCTCTGGGTGGTGGCCATTACGAATGCGATCAATCTTCTCGATGGCCTGGATGGCTTGGCTGCAGGAACCTCCTTTATCGTCTGTCTGGCCATGTTTGGCATATCGCTTCTGAACCAAAATGTAGGGATTGCTCTTTGCTCTGCCATCTTAGCCGGGAGTGTGGTCGGATTCCTCAGATACAATTTCCATCCAGCTTCGATCTTCCTGGGAGACTCAGGAGCCTATTTTCTCGGATTTATGCTTTCCGTTCTCCCACTCGTTGGAGGTTTAAAAGGGACTGCAACTTTCGCTATCCTTATACCCCTTCTCGCGCTTGGCCTTCCGATCATGGACACGGCTCTTTCGATGATCCGTCGTCTCCTCAGATCGCTTCACATCATGGAAATTGATGAAGAGAAGAAT
>CAYMTD010000126.1:0-6446 GCA_964393245.1 uncultured Syntrophaceae bacterium | reverse complement strand
CCTTGCAAGAGATGAGGAGGGTGTGGTATAAAAAGTTATAAGTTAAAAGTTAAGAGTTAGAAGTTTAGAGTTAAGAAGAAACCTCCCTGCTGCAGGGGGAATTTCGAAAAATACCGCACCCTGAATCGCGCGGTCCTCTAAGTGTCAACCTGAACACGTTTCACGGTCTCTTCATTTGAGATTCTGAACCAAGTTCAGAATGACAAGAGGAGGGGTCGATGAAGGAAAAGACTGAAACAGTTGCAGCATGGATCAATGCCTCCAAAAGGATCGTTGTCTTCACAGGGGCAGGCCTCAGCACCGAGTCAGGCATTCCGGACTTCCGAAGTCCTGGAGGAGTCTGGGACCGATACAACCCGGAGGATTTTTACTTCCAGAACTTTCTCGCCAGCGAAGCCTCGCGTGAAAAATACTGGCAGATGGCAACCGAGATGTATGAACCCATGAAAAAAGCCCTTCCCAATGACGCTCACATTGCCATTGGCGAGTTGGAGAGGTTGGGGAAGCTCGATTGTGTCATTACTCAGAACATCGATGGTCTTCACTTCAAGGCCGGAAACTCCGAAGAGAAAGTCATCCAACTTCACGGGACGGCCATGCATGTCACCTGTCTGGACTGCGGAAAGAGATATGATCGCGATGAGATCCAGGAACGATTAAGGAAAGGAGTGAAGGTGCCCACTTGCGACGATTGCAAGGGTCCCCTCAAACCTGCAACAATCTCCTTCGGCCAATCTATGCCCGAGCAAGAAACACAGGAAGCTTATCATCGCTCCTCGCTCTGTGATCTCTTCATCGTGATTGGGTCGTCGCTGGTCGTTCAACCTGCCGCTTCTATGCCCCTGGTCGCAAAGAGAAATGGGGCCAAGCTGGTAATCATTAATCGCGATCCAACCCCTTATGACCAACTAGCGGATATCGTTATTCACGGCCTTGCTGGCCCAACCATGGCAAGCATTCTCGAGAAGGTTCGCCCCATTAGAAGTGGGTTATCGAAAGGAACTTCCGATTAGTAAAGAAAAAGCTCTCACACGGCAAGACAAGAGCGAGGAAAGACAGCCATGTTAGTCTGTATGAAATGCCATATGGAATATGAAGAGGGAACCCCTTTCTGCAGCAACTGTGGGGGCGACCTCGTGACGAAAAAAGAGCCTAAGCCGGCACAAGAGGATAACAAGAAAGAGGGAAAAGCAAAACCCGATGGAAGGCTCATCTGCCCCAAATGCCATATACTGTATGAGAAGTTGACTTCCTGTATCCGATGCGGGGCACCTCTTGTCACGCAAGCCGCCTTGAAACAAATGCGAGAATCCCCCCCTCCTCCTTCGCCTGAAGGCGAGAAGCCGGAAGCGGAAGTAGCCCGTCCGTCGGAGGTCAAGAAGGAGCCACCTCCCCAAAAACCGTCGGTGGAGCACAGAAGGGGAGAATTAAAACAAGCGTATGGTTTTGATATTATCCAGGAACCTTCTCTGGCAGAGGCCGCAGAAAAGGGCCTTGAGAAAGAATTGGCGGAGGGTAAGAGAGAAAAACCCTTCAGGCTGGAAAAGCGAAAAAAGAGCTTTTTCTATTCCCTTCACGGAATCTTGTCCATCATTCTTCTGCTAATGGTGGGGATCTATATTCTGATCACCCAATTTCTTACAGCCAAACGTGTGGGTCCGGAGACCCCGACCCCCACGAAGATCATGGAACATGCAGAAGAAAAAAGCGCAGTCATTACCAAAGAGGCTTCCCCTAATGTCCCTTCCTCTTCCCTGCCGGTTGTCCTGCTTCCCCAGGAAATCCAGAAGCTTTTGGATCTATTGGAAAATGTTCGGCAGGCAAATCTAAAAAAGAACATTAACCTCCTCATGTCCTGTTATTCTTCTGACTATAAGGATTTTGAAGAGAGGAGAAGAACTGCACTTCAATCCTGGTCAAAGTATAATTACCTGGACCTTGAATATGTTCTGAAGGTGGAATCAGTATCCATTGATTCTGCCAGGGCGAGAGTAGAGTGGCTGATTCGTTCCATACCAGTAATAGGGGGACAGACCGAAGAAGGAAGGTCGGCCTTGAATGTCGTTTTCCAGAAGGAAAACAATGAATGGAAAATACAAGAAGTGACCCAGGCAAGATGATAACCTTCACCCCTTAAAACCCAAGGTGCCATTTAATTTCCTTAAAGGTGAACACTTTTTGTCCATTTATGAACTTTTTTAATACTTTCCCCTCTGGTTCATTTTTTCACTCCACAGAAACCTGTTGAAATTTCAAGAGAAAATTTAATCTCTGATACGGCATATAAAATGCAAAACGCCGTTCCTGTGGTTGGCTTTTGCAGATCTCTCTCAAATTTGTAACTCACTACTATCATTTGATCTCTGCGAGATTGCGAGGCTTCTGAGGGAGATTCACCTTTAAGAACAGAGGAGGAAAGGCGATGGGTAGGCTGTATCGTTCAAGCAATCTGATCATGATTCTATTTGTAAGCTTGTTCATCTTCTCTTGTTCCCAGTTGGGGATTCAATCGAAACAAGAGACAGAGGAACCTGGCCCGGTTCCCGAGTGTAAGAAAAATTACACAAAGGAGGGGATCTGGCCTTTCGACCGCGTCTACAAGACATGGGTGAAATATGATCGTCTTGACTACAGAAAAGGATTTGATGCAGCTATGATGACCGTTAAGACTGGTGGTTATAGAACGATCTCCACGGATCGAGATTCCGGAACGATCAACGCAGAGATCATTTCTGTAATGGAGGACTATAAGACTTATCCAATCGAAATCAACTTGGTCAAAGAGAAGAACTCGCTCACCGTCCATCTTAGTTCCGCCTCAGCCAGCGGGGAGGAAGGAAAAGAGCGCCTCTGCAGTTTCTATACTGAATTTGAAAAATCGCTGAAACGATCCCAGCCTTCCCTCGTAGTGAAGCCGGCCCCCCTCCCTCCTAAGAAATCGCCTGATAAACCCGTTGAACCAGATAAAGACTCATCTCCGCCTCCACCCGCCCCGGCCGTGGAGACTCCAAAAACTTCTGCTCCCCCCGCCCCACCCGAAAGAACGCTGCCCAAGACCCGTGTGGTATGGGCAGTTGTGAATTTACGAGAAGGCCCGGGAATGAACTACAAAGTGGTTGATAAGGTTACGAAAGGGACTTCCTTGAGCATTCTCGAGGAAAAAGGAGGTTGGCTACATGTCCGCTTGGAGAGTGGAAAAGAAGCATGGATAAGTAAGACCGCGACCTCTGAAGGCGTCAGAGCTCAACCAGTTTCCGAAACCTCTCCGCCAAGCACCTCGTCTCCATCGCCACCTCCTTTGTCGACGCCTTCGCCGGCCGCCCAATCTCAGACGCCAAAAAGCCCAATGTAAGAGAAACAACATGGTCATCTGCCCTAAATGCAGTATTGAATACGAGGCCGGGAAGAAATTCTGCGGGAAATGCGGAAGCTTCCTTTTAGCAGAAGAAGAGCTTCCTTCTGGACTCGAGGGATGGGGTCCCACCGACGGGGTGAAAACAAAACCAAAACTCATTTGTCCAAAGTGCCAGGCACTTTATGAGATAGGGAACTATTGCAGACGATGTGGGTCTCTCTTGGTGCAACGCATTGTCTCTGAGGGGGTAGACGTTCGGCCCCTGGAGAGGAAGTCCATCAAAAAATGGTCAAGACAGTGGTTGAGGCTTTTTGAAGAGAAGAGAAAGTTGGAGATCTGTCTGAGCAAGCTAGAAGCACAGCGGGACAGAGTGTCCAGTAATATCCTCAATCCATTGCTCAATCGGTACCGCGAGCAGTTGGAATCCCTTTCAACCTTGCATCAGGAAATTGAGACCGAGCTCGAATCTGTTAGAAAGAGGGCCTCGGAGGAAATCGATCTCTTGGAAAAAGAGTTGCTCCCCATCCAAAAAAGGTTGGCTGAGGTTCAATCGCTTTTTCAGTCAGGAGCGATGACAAAGGCTGACTTTTCAAGAGAGAAGAATGAAATGGTGAGGCAGATAGGATTAAGAGAGAGAAACCTCGCCAAACATCGTCACATCCTATCCACCTTGCCCAGCAAGCTGGGAGGGCGAATGGTCTCCCACACGCTTGTAGGCAATTTCCTTCAGCCCTTCCCCTTGACGATCACGGCTGGGTTCATCCTTTTTGCGTTCGTTTTAGGCTACTTCTTCTGGCAAACACCTTCTTCGTCCAACACGCCTCTTCCCAAAGAAATGGCATCTCCGTCTACTGAAGCCCTTTCGCCGCAGAACCAAGCACCCGTTCCCAGGAACGAAGAAGCCGAAAAGATAAGGTCCCTCTTTGAGAATATTCGACAGGCAAACCTCAAAAAGAATATCAACCTCCTGATGTCCTGCTACTCACGCGATTTTAAGGATAAGGAGGGGAGGCGCCTCGCCGCCCTCCAAACATGGGAAAATTTCAATTACCTCGATCTCTCATACCATTTCAAGAAGGAAACGGTCACAGGAAATACAGCCGACATTCAAGTGGAGTGGTTCATCAAGACTTGCCAAAGAGTCGGTGGGCAACCCCAGAACACCAGAACCGTTTTGAATGTCACATTGAGCAGAGAAGGCGGAAACTGGAAGATCAAAAAGATTCAGTCTGCCAGTTAGTGGAGTGTATCAGAAGTCCTTTCACTTTGTTTTTCATTCCGGGCTTGACTTAGCCTGCCCCGTGCTTGACACGGGGGGAATCCCTCGGCTGTCATGGGATTTAACGCACTTGTATTAGAGCGACCGAATGGGAGGGAGTAGAAAATGTTTTGCACATCTTGCGGTGCGTCGAATTTGGAGGATGCAGAGTTCTGCGTCAATTGCGGTGAATCGGTGAGCGAAGATCAGGGGAAGAAAAAATCTTCTCGCCCAAAGAGCTTGAGGGATATTTCCTTGCTGAGAAAGGGAACTTTTTTACACGCCCTTTTTGACTTCTCCTTTAATCATTTTTTCACTGCAAAAATCATCAAGGCCCTCTACGGGTTATCGCTTTTCTCTGCCGGATTGATCGCTATCTTGTTTATTATCTTTGGATTTAACGTCTCCACGGGGTTTGGAATTTTCGCACTTCTCATCGGTGCTCCCCTGATCTTTCTCTTGGCTATGATTTGCAGCCGCATCTGCCTCGAACTGATGATCGCCATTTTTCGAATTGCAGACGGTCTGGGCAGCAGAGGAAAAAAGCCAGAACCCAAAGACGGCATTCAATGGAATGTGTAGTTACACGCGCCCTCCTCATTTGGCCTCCTTGATCTCAATGAACAAGGACGTCCAACTGAATATCTATTCGTGTCTTTGACGCTTCTATCCTCTTTTGATACTGTTGCTTCATTTCTGGAACACCGAGGCCCGTTCCCCGGGCTGCCTGTTGGGGTTAATTATCCAGGGTCGCTCACCTCACTCAGGAAGTGGCCGGTTTGAATCGGAATACGCAGGAAATTGTCAAGCTTGTCATAATCCTTCTCTCTTCAGTTTTTTCCCGTCTCTCTCGAACCCTTCCGACTGAATCCTTCCTGAATCGTCGAACTCCAGATAATAGACGAAGGGCGTCCGGATGCCGGGCATCAGGAATCTCACGTCCATAAACTCCACTCGGTGGATTCCATCCACGGAATTCACAGATCTTACAACCGGAAACCGGGCAAACCAATAGTAAAACTTGGCACCCTCAGTTTGCAAAGCTCTCTTTACCCACGGAGAATCCGGAAGTTTGGCCCATGATCTGTATGCAATTTGATCAGGAGGATAATAGAGGTTTCTTAGCTTTCCAAAGAACGAGGGAGGCTTCGAGGATTGTTTCGGTAGTTCTTTCTTGATGAAATCAACGAATCCCTGATAGACTTTATCTTTCGTCTCTACGTAATTTGCCCAGCGAAACGGTGAGACAGGCTGGGGCATGGAAGCGACTCCCAGAACCTTTTCATCAAGACTGCGAGCATAGGTCTTCGTCAATTCGAGGGCCCGCCCTTGTTGCATCCAACAGAAAAGAACATAAACCGTAAGACAAATGAGCGATCCCCGGCAGACCCAGCCGGACTTTTTCTTCCAAATAAGACTGGAGACCAACGGGAAAAAGATGATTCCGGAGAAGATCAGGTCGATGATGAAGATGAGATCCCACGCGTACCGATGCTCAAAAAAGGGTGAAAAGACCATCGTCCCATAGGACGTGAAAAGGTCCAAAAGGACATGGCTGACTAAGACGGGTAAGCAGATTTTGTAGAAACTCCAGAAGTAATTTCGCTTCGAAATCTTGACGAAGACCCAGCTAAAGAAGAGAGCATAGATCGGGATCAGAATGAGAGAATGGGTAAAATCGCGGTGATACTCGAGGTAGAACTGGCGGTTGAAAAGGCCGAGGACGAAATCGCTGTCAGGGAAGGCCCCCATGGCCAGACCCGCAATCGTTTCCCAAGGGCCAACTTTCTCATCATCGATCGCCCTGGCAATCAACGCGCCTGCAAGGGTATG
>CAYMTD010000125.1:0-6490 GCA_964393245.1 uncultured Syntrophaceae bacterium | reverse complement strand
GCAATACAACAAAAGGAACTTCATGTGCTCGGCTGGGAATGGGAGATGGGATTGTATGACCTGATGATCGATGCGGCCAAGGGCCGGGGCATAAAACTCGTACTCCTTAATATCCCCAGAGAAGTAATGGAACAGCAGGCAGTGGATAAAGGCGACATCCAATTCTTTGAATTGGCCTACCTTGAGGTAGATATTAAACAAGAAAAGGGACAGAAAGTTATCGTAGCACTCAAGGATTTTGTCATCCCAAATACTGAACTCATTCCCGAAGAGGTTCGTTCAAAAATCAAAAAATGGTCTGATTACATTGATTACTGGGCAATAGATTGGGACTTCCAGAATGACACCTTCATGAATGGGTGGGTTACTTACCGTACCCGAAAAGATCGGACCCTTGCTCTTAAGAGCGATCCTCACATTTACGAAATGGCGGGCAAGTATACAATAATGGTCAAGGTGGTTGACATTTTTGGTAACGACACATCCCAGGCTTTCGAAGTGGAGGTGAAATAGCCATGGCGAAAGCTGTAATCTCTTATGATAAAGACCTTCCTGAAGTTCCAGATCGGTTAGCGCATCTTAAACCAGATTGCCATTTGATCAAGAAAACGGCGGAAGAATATGAAATAGTTGAGGGGCGTCGACCAAGTAAAATGCTTCTTGTTAATCGGTTGCGTGAAGCTGTGGACAGATGGCGGGATGATGGCTATCCAGGAGCCTCCTCAATAACCCAACGGCTTTTTCAATTCTGGTTTGAGGAAGACCACCTTCTTAATGGAAGTACTTTCAAATATTACTTTGGCCAGCGTGAAGCGGTTGAAACCCTGATTTATCTTATAGAGATCGAAAAGAACCGTGATGCCAAACCCCTAATTGACTCTTTTGCCGAAGTCTTTAAGAAAGATATGTTTGAATACAAGATAGAACACCAGACTACGATGGATGGAGGTCGTCAGATCAGGCGATATTTTCCAGAATTGGATAGCGATGGTCTTCAGGATCTACCTCCCGAGAACCTACGTCGCTATGCTTTCAAAATGGCCACTGGTTCCGGAAAAACCTATGTGATGGCCATGATTATGGTCTGGTCATATTTCCATAAGAAATTAGTTAAGGGATCTGATCTCTCAACTAATTTTCTTATTGTTGCTCCAAATGTAATTGTCCATCAGCGGCTTGAGAAGGATTTTGCTAGTAACAAAATCTTCTATGATCTCCCACTTATTCCTCCTGAATGGCAATGGAATATGAAAGTGATCCTCCGGGGTGAAAGCACTGAGCCTGACCCAAGCGGGAATCTTTTTCTCACAAATATTCAGCAGATTTATGAATCAAGGGATGAGGAATGGACACCTACTAATGCGGTGGATGCCATTCTTGGCCGGAAACCAGTTAAAGACCTCGCCTCTTATCAGCGATCTATGCTTGAAAGGATTAAAAGCTTGAAGGATCTGGTAGTGATCAATGATGAAGCCCACCATGTCCACGATGAGGAATTGGTTTGGTATAAGACCCTAATGGCAATACATGAAAATATCCCCAAGGGTTTGGCATTATGGTTGGACTTCTCAGCAACTCCAAAGGACCAGAATGGTACATACTATCCCTGGATCATCTGTGATTATCCCCTTGCTCAAGCGGTGGAGGATAGGATTGTTAAGGCTCCTTTAATTGTCCACCAGGTAAAACGTTCCGACCCTGAGAAAGTTACAAAGAACAATGTTACAGATGTTTGTGGGGAATGGCTTCTTGCCGCCTTAGAAAGATGGAAGGAACATTATAAGACCTACAAGTCATTAGGTCCAAGGCCGGTCCTTTTTATTATGGCTGCGAATAATGTGATCGCCGATGAGATAGGTAGTTGGTTAGGCGATAAAACAAATAATACTGGTCTTAAACAAGGAGAAGTACTGGTTATTCATACAGATTCCACAGGAGAAATTACTAAGTCCAGTTTGGAAGAGGCTCGAAAAGCAGCTCGAGATATTGATAATCCTACTAACAAAATCAAGGTTATCGTGAGTGTGCTGATGTTAAGAGAAGGATGGGATGTAAAAAATGTTTCAGTTGTTCTTGGCCTTAGGCCATTCACTGCAAAAGCAAAAATTCTACCCGAGCAAGCCGTTGGTAGAGGCCTTCGCCTAATGGAAAATATCAGCCCTGACCGAACCCAAACACTGGAGGTACTGGGTACAAAAGACTTTGAGGATTTTGTGAGGAAGTTAGAGGAGGAGGGATTAGGGATAAAAACCGTTACGAAGCCACCCCCCCCCACCCATCAAAATAGAACCTGTGCAAGAAAAGAAGAAATACGATATAGCAATTCCATTAACCCGGCCTGTTTATCTTCATGATTACAAAAAGCTGTCATTAATAGATCCATCGGGTCTTGGCCCAATTTATGATCAAGATGTGCTTGAAGAAGAGTATAGAATTTCACTCAAGATGGAGTTTGTTACAACCGAAACTGAAATTCATCGTGTTGATATCATTCCTGGCACACCGCCTTTAAGCCAAGAGGTTCTTTCCTCAATAACCAATAAGGTCATCGCTGAAGCACGGCTCTCAAATGTATTTGCTGAACTTTATCCAATTGTAAGGGCCTATGTTGAGAACCGATGTTTCGGTCAAAAGATCGATCTCGAGAAAGATAGAGTCAGGAATCGTCTTCGCGATATTATACTCCAGCAGGGAATTGCCAAGTACCTTGCCAGAAAAATAAGTGAACTCACCTCGGAGAAAAGGGAGATCGAATTTGAAGAGGAGGAATTTAAACTTTCAGACACACAGCCATTTGTCTGGCGGAGACGCCATTTGCAGTGTGAACATACCATCTTCAACTATGTGGCCACTTACAATGACTTCGAATCAGAATTTGCTAAATTCCTGGACCGATGTCCTGATGTCTTGCGGTTTTCAGCCTTGGCAGAGCACTTCACCCGGTTTAGGGTCGATTGTCTCAGTCCATCAGGCGCCATTAAGTTTTACTACCCTGATTTTGTCGCAGTTCAAAAAGGGGAAAAAGGGAGAGAAATTAAGTGGATTATCGAAACAAAAGGGCAGGTTTATGAAGCTGTCGCATACAAAGAAGCGAGTGTTCTTGATTGGTGTAAAAAGGTATCTGCCCAAACTGGCTATAAATGGAATTACATTAGGGTCGACCAAAAGGTTTTTGGTGACGGGAAATTTAAGAAATTTTCTGACTTAGTCGATCTTATTTCAGGAAAATCTGAGACCGCTTTATTCAGAGCATGAATCCAACTATTCATTTAATCTGGTGGTCGGAAAGCTCAAAGTAAGGAACGGTGCAATTTATGGACATGGTTGATTTGATCGTTACCATTGCAAGGGATTACAAAGAAACGGTTGGTATCGCACCGGCTAAGACAAAATTATTAAAATTGGCATATCTTGCGGAAGTTTATTACAAAAGGCTAACAGCAAAAAGACTGACTGGGCAAGAATGGGTCTTTTGGAAATATGGGCCTTATTTATGGGAGTATGAGGCAATGATTTCAAACGAGGCGATATTCTTAAAACCGGATGAGGCAGACGAGTTCTATCCCGTCGAGGTTAGGGATGATTATCAAACAAGAGAGATGAGTATTGTAGAACAAAATGCTGTGAATCGCGCTTTGGAACATGCCTCCGATGATCTGAACCAGATACTCGATTTCGTCTACTTCGATACCGAACCCATGATGAAAGCACAAGTAAGAGGAGAGACATTGGATTTTGACTCTGTAATGCCAGAAGAATTCTATTCCGTGAAAGAATACAGGATTGATAAAAAGCAAGGTCAGCAAATTGTTCAAAAAGTCAGGAAGTGGGAGATCAATAAAAAAGGTGCCTAATAAAGGGGTAGGGACTTATACGAATATTGTTGTGATGGCCGGTTTTATGAATGGGTATTTCCGGATGATTTCGGAAATCCCCTTCATAATGTCGGCTCAAAATATATCTGTATGGGGCCTGTTTGCTACAAAGATGATGAGATCTTAACTCTGATAGAAGACAAGTACGATCCGATCCATGAAGAAGCATCCACATGGAAGATCGGCAGATTTAAACACGGAATAAGAGACACTCGCCTGCCCCATAGACCATACAAGGTCTTCCAGCTTGAAACCGACGACGATCTCCTAGTTCTTAAATGTAAAATAAGGCCGGTGCTGGTAATAAGAAAGATTGAATCTGATTGGAGAGTTCCGGAGAAATACTTTCATGACACGTGGCTTTGTTTACCTCTTTTTTCTTATAAGAATAGGCATTCTCAGCGGTATGTTCTATCGGATCAGATGATGCAGGTTCCCCACAGATTCTATTTTCCACCAGGGAACCCTGGCCTTAATGAGGAGTGTGCAGGGTTGATAAATGAACTTCAATGCATTCCAGAGA
Organism: uncultured Syntrophaceae bacterium; assembly: GCA_964393245.1. Taxonomy (GTDB): domain Bacteria; phylum Desulfobacterota; class BSN033; order BSN033; family UBA1163; genus CAYMJV01. The sequence goes on along the minus strand of CAYMTD010000125.1, from coordinate 2,092 downwards.
CAAACCTATATCCGAGGAAGTGCTTTTGTGATATTAGAGATCCCAAGATGGATAGACCCGTTCAATTATGTGATAAGGCATTCCAAGCTGTGGTCGGGCATATTGCCCAATTCCTCCCAGAGGTTACTATTTCAGATGAATCTCTTGAGTGGTATGAATTCTTTAGAGACCTTGTAAGTGAAGAAATTTCGAAAGTGCTTTCTCCTTGACTTATAGATCGCATTCTCAGGCTAGGGTTCATACCTAAAAGGTAATAGTGGACGATATCTTCTCCTTGAACCCTGGTTCTAAGAATTGGCTGGTTAAATTCATTTCTCATTCAATTATCCTTACGGTCCAGAGGGGGTAGAAAAGAGATAGAAGATGGAAAAAACGTGGACGGGTTGGAAGGATTTTAGCGCTGAAAAATTATCAGAAATTCCTCGAAAGGAAGGAGTGACAAGCGGGGTCACATCTTCATATGTCAGCAATCATTTTGGTGATTCTGTCCAACTTCTCATCGGACCCTAAATACTGTCCGCACGCTTAACTGACCTTGAAACTGGCGTATAACCAACACCAAATACATCCCTTAATGGCAAGTGCCCGAATGTCTCTGCTCCTCAATACTAACCTTGCCTGGAGCTTCTCATCGTCTCGCTCACCCATAACCTTAACCTAATATTCTCGGAAAAGGCCTCGTGACAAAAGGGACCTTTTTCTACTTTCCGATTATTCTCTTGAAATCCTTAGCTCCTTAGGAAGGATATCTCCCCAACCGCCTCTTCTCTTTCTTTTTTCTATGATCTTCTGTTCGATGTCTGAAGGGTCGCCAAAGTAGATGCAGTGGGCGAGACAGACGTTATCGGCACAGGCTGGATAGAGTCCCTGGTCTACCCGATGGTAGCAGAGGTTGCACTTGGCGGCAGTCTTTCTTTGGGCGTCATAATGAATGGCCTGGTAGGGACATTCGTCCATACAGAGTTGGCATCCGGTGCACTTGTCGCTTTCGAGCACGACGATCCCGTCGCGCCTCTTGGTGATCGCTTCGGCTGGGCAGGCGTTCATACAGGCAGGGTCATCGCAGTGTCTGCAGACGTTGACACGCCAGATGAAATCGAGCTTTCCGTTCATCAGCCTCGGACCATCCGGCCAGACCGACAGATACTTCACTCCATTCGTTGCCTCAATCGGATTGAACTCCTGCTGGCAGGCGACCTCACAGGCCCTGCATCCCCAGCAGGCATATTCTTCGATGATCAGTGCGTATCGTTTCATGGTTGGTCCCCGTCTCCCCTCTCCGGGGAGATCTTGCAAAGGAGGGTTCTCACATTTGAGGCGCCCATCGCGGGATCGCAGCTCTCCATGGCATTATCCGTGAGGAGATTGATGTTCGACTCTTCCCAGCCATGGCCCGGTGCCTTCATTTCAGGGAACCACCATGCGTGCTCGGCCGAAACGATCCGAGGGTCACGGCCGAGGGTAAGTCTGGCTCGCTGTCTTATCCTTCCCCGAGGGGATTCAATGATAACCCAGTCACCTTCTCGAATCCGTTCTTTTGCCGCGGCATCGGGATGAATCTCAACGACTGGGTCTTTGTGGAGCTGTCTCAACCATTGCAGTTGCCTGTTCTCCGTATGAAAGAATCCGGGCAGCCTTGCGCCCGTAATCAGAATATAGGGATATTCCTTGAAAAGTTCGGGAGTGCTCACCGGGCTTTCAGAGGGCTCCCGGTACCCAGGAAGGGGATCATAACCCAGCTTTTCCAAGACCGTGGAATAGAGCTCGAACTTCCGTGTCGGGGTGGAGAACCCTCCTTCTTTGTACTTGTAGTATTTCACTTCTCCTCTGATATAGTTCATCTTCTTGAAGTCCTTCCAGGTGATGCCCATCGGATGAAGAATGTAGTCGAGGGCTTGTTCGAAACTGTCCCACCAGTAGGGTCCTTGGCCGATGCGGCGAGCGAGGTCGTTGAGAATTTCATGATCTGAGCGGCATTCACCAATCTGAACGACCTTGCGTCGTGGCAAGATGTACCCATGACGTTTCCAAAAATCACCGATGTAGTCCATCTCAAGCCAGGTCGCCGAAGGCAAGACGATGTCCGCAAGCT
>CAYMTD010000124.1:0-6512 GCA_964393245.1 uncultured Syntrophaceae bacterium | reverse complement strand
CCCATGGCTGCCTGATGGAATTTGAATGCATTAGCTGAGGACGATAAATCAGGCCGAAAAAGAGTAAAGAAGAAGAAAAAAAACAGGGAACTAATACAAACCCATCCATTCCCTTTACATGTCATTGCGAGCCCGCGGGGCGTGGCAATCTCTTCTTTTCTCAGATTGCTTCGTCGCTTCACCCCTCGCAATGGCACGTTACTCAATGTGTTTTTCTTAAATAGGTCTGTTTTGGCGTCCTTCCGTGCAAAATTACTTAACATACCCTTCGTTCTTCAACTTCTCAAAGATCATTTTCGCCTTATCCAGACTATCAAAGACCAAGGCTGCCGTAATCGTGGCTCCTGAGACGGCGTCGACGGTAGGATCGAAAGACAGGGGTTTGAGAATGGATCTGCCTACGGTGCGGCTTTTCAACTTCTTAATATCCTCGTCCGTCCAGTTCAGATTGTCTATTTTTGTGAGCTGAATGGGAACGATATCAATGATCTTTCCCTCGGGGTCGAAGGTGTAAATAAAAAAAGTATCATGGCAGATATCACAGACAGCCCGTCTGCTTGCCAATTTTGAAAAGAGATTCTTCTGGTACGTTCCAAAATTAACCTTTCCAGCATAAACCGAGTCTCCATCCTTTAAGAATATCTTTTCAATATGAAGGACTTTTCCTCCGGAGGCCTCCATTCCAGACCTTGCTTTGGCTAAGAGTTCTTCTTCAGTGATGGGAGGGCTCAGGGCGTCGCCTTCGTAAATTGCCCCTTTCTTGGGTTTCAAAAGGGCGAGGTCGTATTGGAGGACCGCCCTCGTTTCATCCAGGACGTTGCTGGCTGTTTCGATCAAACCAAGGTGGGTGCTCACGACAACCGAATTCCCCTGGGCATCTCTTCTCACCCAAATGGAAAAGGGAGTACGTGGTCCTCCGACGGCTGTATGAGCATCAAATTTGGGGTCGCTCAGAATAGGGTAGGGGACGCTGTATTCCTTCTTGAAAGCTTGGACTTCGTTAAGATTGTTTCCAGCGGCAATCCCAATCATCTTCACCTTTCCCTTCAATCTGGGATCCCTCTCAATCGATGAGTAGACTTCATTGAAAATGGGAGCCTGTCTCTGACAGTTGATGCAGTATGTACTGAGAAATTCAACCAGAATCAGATTGCCCCTGATCTCTCTGAAAGAGAAGACCTTCTTAGGAGGTAATCCGAGGTAGTTCTGTTCTTCTCTGGGGAGGGACTGGGTAAATAACAAGTTTGGAAAGGGGACAGCAAATCCGAGGGGTTTCGTTTCCGCAAAGACAAGTCCCAAAGGTAGAGAGACTAAGAGAAGAAAAATTAGAACATGAATTAACCCTTTCTTTCCCATAAGACCTCCCGTTCTTCCATGAAAGATGAGTTGATCATACATTATTTCTTCCCAAATTTTAATAGCGTTTCAGATATATTTTTCATGAACAAGGCGCTGATGCCCCACACAAAGGGCAGCCAGATAGGAATAAAATAAAAGGGTTTTGAATATTCCCAGACACCGAAGGACACTGCTACAAATTCTCCTAAGGAACCGAGTATGAAAGCCACAACATAAAAGAGGGTGTCACTTTTGGTATGCCATTTGGCAAATAAGATCAGACTTATCAAAACATAACAGAGCATTAGTAAAATAGGTTTATGCCAAAGAAAGGCAACAAGAATAACGCATATCGTGTACATCGATAATTCAAAGAAAAGATCTTTTTTCATTGGACGTCTCCCCTATCATTTATTACCAAGAGCATAAAATGGTATACCTTTCGTAGGGCAAGGCTTCAGCCTTGCAATAAGCAGGCCTAAAGGCCTGCCCTACAAAATGATGCATCTTGGATATAAGCATTTCGATGCTCTCCTTAATAATTCTTGGTTTTAGTAAGAGACCATTTGAAGACGCTGACGATATTTGAAAAATCGTCAGTCCACAGCCTTGTCCCGGGAGTAGCTGATAATGGCTTCCAGCGACGGTCTTCTGCCAATTGACTCAAATCAGAGGGGCGGCGGGCCATGATAGCCCATGTCGAAGGGGATTTCTTTGCTTGTCTTTCGACTTCAGTCAGCTCCATCTCATCGTGAACAAGGCCGAGGAGACCCGAATCTTGCGTCAAACTACTAAGGACGGGCTTGAGATCAAGGTATCGATTACTGATGTGAAAAACCAGAACCCCAGTTTCGGTAAGTTTGGTTAAATAGAGCTTCAAGGCATCCCTTGTCAAAAGATGTATGGGAATGGCGTCTGAACTGAAGGCGTCCAGAACAATAAGGTCGTACGAATGATCAGTTGCATTGGCCAGTGATAGCCGGGCGTCTCCGAGTACGACACTGACTTCAGCCGGACAGTCCTTCAAGAATGTGAAGTACCGTATATCTTTAGCAATCCGTTCCACCGCAGGATCGATTTCGTAAAAAGTCCAGCGCTGGCCGGGCTTTGCATAGCCTGCGGTTGAACCGGTTCCGAGACCGATGACTGCCACCTGGGCATAATCCGGGGTCAAAGGAAAGATGTCAAACACCTGTCCAAGAGGGCCGGTGGGATGAAAATAGGTTAGCGGTTCATGGGCCCGCACGGGGTCCAGGCTCTGTGCTCCATGAAGCGTTGTTCCGTGAAAGAGAAGGTGATAGCCTCCCTTGGGGTCAAGAACAACCTTATGCATACCGAAGAAATTACGTTCCTTATGGAGGATTTGCTCTTGTTCTCCGGTCCAAAGAAAACCAACCAACAGGATGGCTCCGATCCCAAGTCCAAAACGGATCGGTCGATACCGGAAGCTCAAGCAGACACCTCCTACGATGCATGAGATCAGAACAAAGAGGATCAACACCGGTATTCCCACCGAATCGCTCGTCTGCACATAATATCTTACCCCTATCTTAAGGAGACCAAACAGGACCAGGCCCGCCAATGGCAGTCCGAGATCGAGCCATCGTTTATACGGGAGCTGACGAGCAGAATTTAGAGAGGGCCGAAGCAAACACGCGATTACAATCATCAGCGGGTATTCGACCAAGGAATTGAATACCTGGGGCGCCACAAGCGTATTGAAGGCCCCACCGAGGACACCTCCCACGGAGATCCAGACATAATATTCTGTCAGATGTCGAGTTGAAGGCCTGGTTCCCGCGATCTCGCCGTGACAGACCATAGCCGTAATAAAAAATACCATTAAGTGGAACGGTATGAAAGGCCACGGCAGTGTTTTTGTAAAACCCCAGTAGAAAAGAAGTGCCAGTGGCAACAAAAGTATGGGTTGCGCCCGGACCATAAGGGCATGAGGAAGAGGAGGCCTCGGAGCAAACACCAGAACAAATGTAATCAGGTAGATAGCCAATGGGATGACCCAGAGAAGGGGGACTTGGGAAATATCGGTCGTAATGTAATTCGTTACACCTAAGATGAGGCTTGAAGGAACAAATGCTAATAGGCCCCAGCGGACTCTCTGCGTCGGCTTCAAATTAGGTGATGAATCTGTGGTCTCGGATTCCTTCTGTCTTAGACCGATCCTTGATGATCTTAGCACCATGGCTCCACAGGCAAGGATCATTCCTGTTAGAGGGATGTACGCAACCGACCAAGTCCTTGCCTGCGATGGAAGAGGAAGGTAGGCCTCTATCAAAAGTGGATAGCCGAAAAGACCGATGAGGCTTCCTAAATTGCTGGCGCTATACAAGAAGTAGGGATCTTTTGCTGAAGGATGACCCGTCTGTGAGAACCATCGCTGAAGCAGGGGCGCGGTCGCTGAAAGGGTGAAGAAAGGTAATCCTACCGAGATCTGAAGCAATAGAAATAACCAGAGAACCGGATTCGAAGATAGCGGCGGAGTCCAGCCCTTTGCCACATCAACAGGCAAAGTTACGAAAACTAGCACAAGGAGGAGCACATGCAGACCCACTTGCCAGCGTAACGCAAACCATTTGGTTGCGGCATGAGCCCATAGATAGCCTAAAAGCAGAAGGGTCTGATAAAAGACGATGCACGTATTCCAAACCGAAGGGGAGCCACCCAAGAGGGGTAAGATCATCTTGGCAAACATGGGCTCCATCCAAAACAACAGGACAGCACTCACGAACAAAGAGAACGCATAGAGTAGTAGCAACTTGGGACTCCTAATTACATGTGCAACTTCATACAAAGGCACTAAATCAAATAGCATCACCCCCGTCCCAACCTCGGTTGCGAGTCGTATCGACCTCCTCCCTTGAGGGGGGAGGGGGGAAGGACTGCCTAAACAGGAGAAAGTAAAGAACGAAAACTCTAAACCCGAAGCCGAGATCCCGAAACGAGTTCGGGATGACAACAAAACCAGAACCAAACCATCTTGTCATGCTGAAAGTCATCGCGTACTTTCGAACTCTTTTCAATCATAAGGTCTGAACTCGTTTCAGCATCTGGGCTGCTTTTTTTCTGCCTTCGGCAGAGACATCTTACATCCCCGCCCCTGCCTACTGGCAGGCACGGGGCCGGGTTTTCAGATATGATTTCAATAGAAATGTCGCCTTCTCGGTGACCGGCACGTGCCCCGCAAGCCCCGCCCTTCTGGACGGGGTTAAGGAGCACAATATAAAAGGAAACTACCTTACCGGGAAGCCTCGCCCTTTAGGGCGGGGAGCTTCAATTTCTTCATACTCTTCAAGACAAGTTTAGCTGCATTTAACCCAGAGATGATCACCATGGGTATACCTCCGCCAGGGAAGGTCCAATGGCCTGCCTGATAAAGATTGGCAATGGGAGTTTTCTGGCTACGAATCGTTGCGAGTTCTTTTGCCGATAGGTACCAACCCATCGTAGCGCCGTGCGTGTTTAATGTCTTTCTCTCGTATGTAAGAGGGGTTGAGGCATCCCGAACCATGATATGACGGGATAGACCAGGGATCACCTTTTCCGTGACGCCGATGATTTTTTGGGCTATCTCTTCCTTTATCTCTGCATAACGGGGACTTGTGTTGCCGCCATCTGTAAAGAGTTCATAAGGGGCAAAGGCAGCGATAGCGACGGTCTGCTTGCCAGTTGGGGCAAGCATCGGGTTCTTTATGCTATCCATACGGATCGCCATCTTCTCCTTTTCGATGTCAAATCCCTCTAAATCTTTTTCCTCCCATGGGTTCTTACGAATTGTGGGGTAGTAGTGGACGAGAGCTCCATCAAAGCCCATCTGTGCCAGATCGAGATCCACACCTAAATAGAGGGTGAAGGTCGGTGCTGACCTCTCTTTTTTTTGGAGCTTTCTTACGAACCGATCAGGTAATAGATGATTAGCTATGAGATGTTGAAATGTTGAGTGACTATCCGCATTGGAGATGACATACCTGGATTGGATCTCCTCTCCTCCCTCAATCTGAACCGCTCGGGCCTTTCCTTCCTCAATCACGATCTTCTTTACAAGGGTATTAAAGGAAATCTCCCCACCGTAGGCCTTATAGTATCTGAGAAAAAGCTGAGGCAAGGCCTCCACCCCTTTGTCTTTGATGTAATAAAAGTTCCCCTTTATGGCCCATAGGATAGGGCTTGCACAGGCAAGGATAGAGGAGCCCTTACGGGTACCAAAGGTGAGGAGGTATTTTAAGAGAGGGTCTTTGAAAAAAGAGTCGAGGACTTCTTGGCCCGTTTTGCCACGATACCGGAGTAGTTGAGGTCTCTTGATAAATTCATATAATAGCTGAAGCTTCTCTTTCGGGCCGATGAGGTCAAGAGATTTCATGGAAAGGCCCTCTATATTCTTAACCAGCCTCTTCAATTCCCCCATATAGGCATGAATAGATAGTCTCTCCTTGGGAAAGAGGTGGATTAAATCTCTTTCGAACCGATCAATATCAGTAGAGAGGGTGAGATGAAAATCGGGGGTAATGATTCGGCGCTGGGGGTCCTGCGGACAAAATTCGATCTCGGGAGGAAGGCCCAGGGTCTGGAAAGCCTCTTTCATCTGGCTATTGGGACCAAATTCATTGAGGAAATGGACAGCAGGTGCGAAGGTAAACCCATTGCGCTTGAAATTCACACAGTAACCACCCGGTTTTGAAGATTGTTCACAGATCAGTACCCTAAGCCCCTCCTTAGCCAAAAGGGTACCACAGCTCAGTCCCCCCATCCCTGCACCGATGACGATGACATCGTATCTCTTAACGTTCATCATACTTCTTCTTCCAAAACTTAAAAGGGAGTAACATAACTGACGGATTTGCATTATAACAAAATCGTTAACCAAGTGTAATAGTAAAATTGTATCTCGCAGACGCAGCTGTATCCCTCAACAACTTCTTTCTGTGACGGATGCTTCCCTGAGGGAATCTAGAAAGGTGACCTTCCTCCGTCCCTTCTGGATTGGGGCTCCAGATTGAGGCTTGCAAAAAAAAGTTCAGTGTGATATTTGGACGAGTCGAGGGGTGATTAAGCTTGAGGAGAGCCTACGTAATGACCGACAACTCAGGCAAAGAATTGAAATGATAAGAGGGGTTTTGATTAAGAAGGCAAAGAGAAAATACGATATTACAATTGCCTGA
>CAYMTD010000123.1:0-6547 GCA_964393245.1 uncultured Syntrophaceae bacterium | reverse complement strand
TCAAAGCATTCCTGACTCGGAAAAGGGATTATTTTATCCCTCTCGAAGACAGATCCAAGATCGCAAGGGAATATGGGGCAGAACTCTTTGTCAGCCTCCATGCCGATGGAAGTTTCAATCCCCATGCCAGGGGCTCATCCATTTATTGCCTCTCCCTTTCCGGTGCAACAGACGAAGCAGCGAAGATTTTGGCAGACAAAGAAAATATGTCAAATGTATTGGGCGGCGCAATTGCCAGACCCTCCATCGCGAAAGACCCTAACCTGAACCAGATTCTCTTGGATCTCATGCAAAACAACTCGATGAAAGAGAGTTTTCGCTTTGCCGATTTGTTCCTCTCGAATATGAAGAGCATCAACCATCTAAGATACTCTCATTACCGCCAGGCCAATTTTCTGGTTTTAAAGGCGCCTGACATTCCTTCTGTGCTCGTGGAGATCGCCTTTATGACGAATAGGGAAGATGAGCGTTTGCTTAATCAGGATGACTTTCAAGAAAAATTCGCCAGAGGGCTTTCCACCACGATTAAGAAATATTTCGGGCAATGACCCACCATGTCCCTCCTCTTTGACCGCTCCCTCTCCGTGAGCCATCGACAGTGCGCCGTAGGATTTGGCCCCAGAAGAAATTAGAGATTTCGGGGCTTTGTTGAAATCTCAAAAAAATATTGACAAATAGTTTTCAGGTTGGTTAAATAATAATTGGCCACGAAGGTTGAGCTCCTTAGAGGAGGAGGGAACCGTGGCTTTTCTGTTTTATGGGTATGGAATGGGGCAAACACGTAAGACCATAGCAGTCATCGATGGCCAGGGCGGAGGGATCGGAAGCACCATTATCAAACGACTTCGAGAGGCTCTGAGCGAGGAAGTTGAGGTGATCGGTTTGGGAACAAACGCCATGGCAACGGGCGTGATGTTGAAAGCGGGAGCCAACAAAGGCGCTTCAGGGGAAAATGCCATTGTTCAAACGGTGAAAAAAGTGGATGTCATTGCCGGAACATTCAGCATTGTCTTGGCGAATTCGATGATGGGAGAATTAACACCTCGGATGGCAGAGGCCATTGCTTCCTCCCCTGCCATCAAATGCCTTCTGTCACTGAAGGTTCCGGATGTAGAAATTGTTGGGACGGCTAAAGAACCCCTCCCCCATCTGGTTGAGCAGTTGGTTAAGCGAATTCAGGAAATCATCGCCCCATAAGAATCAGCTGTAACCGGCCACGTGACACGGACACGGTCATTTAGGAGGATCCAATGTGTGAAGCGAACGCGTACCTAATTAAGGAAGGCAAAGAAGAGCTCATTCTCGAAGATATCTCCGTTCTTCGACCCGAACAGGATGAACTCTATCTCCAAAATATCTTTGGGGAACAGAAGCGGATCAAAGCCCGAATCAAAGAGATGAATCTCATTGATCACCGCATTGTTTTGGAAGAACCCTGATCGAGTGGTAATCGTAAAGCGCAAGGCGTGAGGTGTTATCTTTCACCCCTTGCCACTTACGCCTGGCGACTTGCAATTTTAGTTTTTGAAAAGGGGCCACGAAGGTCTTTTATTCCGAGAACAGGAATAAATCTTCGTGGCCTTTTTATTTTATTCAAAAACCGGACACGCCTCCGCACCGAAACGGAGCTTGGCGTGCAGACACGGTCACGTCTTCAAACAGGAAAGGAGGAGCATGCACATCCCTGATGGATATTTGGGACCAGAGACCTATGGCGGCTTCTGGGCCATTATGGTGCCCATCTGGATGGTCGCATCCAAAAAGGTGAAACAAAGCCTCGAGGCCGCCCGGGTCCCCCACCTGGCGATGGCCTCTGCCTTCAGTCTGGTGGCCATGATCTTCGCCCTCCCTCTTCCTGGAGGAACAACAGGCCATATTAGCGGGGCGGCCCTCGTGGCTGTATTGCTCGGTCCATGGGCCGGGGTTCTTGCGGTCTCTGTGGCCCTGGTCATCCAGGCCTTGGTCTTGGGGGAGGGAGGCATCACCATGATTGGGGCGAACTGTTTCAATATCGCCTTTATTGGAGCAACCAGCGGCTACGGGATTTACACCGTGATCAGCCGGTTAGGCTTCAAATTGAGGCGTCTACCTCCACAAAACGGGAAGACCGATCGTTCGCCCAACCTTATTGCCCGTCTCGTTGGTGCTGGAATTGCTTCTTATGTGGCGATCAATTTGGGAGGTCTCTTCACTGCTCTTGAGTTAGGTCTCCAGCCACTCCTTCACCCTGATGGTCCCGGATCCTCATCCTATTTTCCTTTCCCATTCCAGATAGCGATCCCCGCAGTCATGATTCCTCATCTCACGGCCGTCGGGCTGCTCGAAGCGGCGGTAACCGTTTTCGTCCTCTTGTTGCTCTTTAAATCTCAACACGCCATCACTCATCTCTCGAAGTACACCGCCTTGACATTGATGGTCATCCTCCTGATGCTCCTTCCCTCGTCCCTTTTCGCCCACGACTTCTGGATTGAAAAGATGGGTAGTCACTTCATGGTCGTCTACGGCCATGGATCCCAAAGGCTCGAATTTGATTCTTCCAAGTTGAAGATGCTCAAAGCCTTCGATCTCGAGGGGAGGGAGATGAGGGTGGTGAGCGAGAAAAGAGCGGGAGGTGTCCTCCTGAAGACAGAGGCTTCCCCTTCGCTCTTCTTTGTGGCCGTTGATGATGGCTACTGGTCCAAGACCATTTATGGATGGAGAAACCTACCAAAGAGGAAGGCCACCCGCGTTGTCGAGGCCATTCGCTCTTACTACTACTCCAAAGCTATTCTGCTGTGGGGGGACATTTGCCAGAGGCCCTTGAGTGAAGCCCAACTGGAGATCGTCCCACTCGAAAATCCGATCAAAATGAGGCCGGGAGAGGTCCTACCCGTTCGAGTCTTGTATCAAGGAACTCCACTATCTGGGGTGGAGGTCGAAGCGGGAGACCACGAGAAAGTGGCCGTTACAGACAAAGAGGGGATAGCCAGGGTGAAGCTATCGAAAGCTCACCCTGTCCTCTCGGTGAAACATAAAGAACCGATAAGAAACGATCCCGATGCAGATTTTTTGGCCACGACATCGACTTTGACTTTCGAGGTGACAAAATGAAAAGAAAGAACTTGCTCCTCCTGCTTTCCGCAGTCGGGTTCCTTTTCTTTCCCCCTTCTGCTCACCCCCATTCCATCAACTATGAGGTCTTCCCAAAAGGAATGTCGGTCAAGGTCTTTTATTCCGTAAAGGACCCTGCCAGTTATTCCCAGTATGAGGTATACGGACCAGGCGACGACCAACCCCACCAGATAGGGAGAACGGATAAAAATGGTTTCGTCTCCTTTGTCCCCGATCGACCTGGAATCTGGAAGATCAAAATCTGGGGGGAATCTTCTCACGGGTTTCATGGGGTAACAGTAGAGGTAAAGGTGAACGAGGCTCTCCGCCTCGAGTCCTACAGTAAGCCCCTTGCGGCCACTCATACCAAGCTTCTAATAGGAATCAGTCTCATCTTCGGGTTGTTCGGAATCTACGCTCTCCTGAGGGCGAGAAGAAGCTCCGTGGCGAAGAGCAAATCCTAATCAAAAGGAGGAACGAAAAGATGAAAAAGAGATGGAGTGTTGCAGTAGCCGTAGGGATTGCGTTAACCGCAGTGCTGTCTCCCTTTCGGGCGACAGCCCACCATGGTGGGGTGAGCCTTGCCTTGGGACCCGGGAGTCCAATTGAGACGAATTCTCCACTGACCCTCCCCGAGGGAGGCTTTGTCCTCTCGGCAAGGGTGGAGCAGGTGGAGTGGAGGAAACGACATTTCGCGGAACCGACGAATAAGGATTCCTTCACTTTCTACAACCTTGGATTCTCTTATGGAATCGCCCCTTACCTCATGGGAAGCCTCTTTGTCCCGTACAATATCAAGAGGCAGGATGACCTTGGAACGAATCGAGGACTCGGGGATCTTAAGTTTCTCTTCAGTCTCGGTCTCAACTACGATCCCACCAGAAAGGGCCTCTTCTTAAACAAGGCAGAGGACACCGCCATCACCCTTGAAGGGGTAAACAAGACCTTCCTCTCGCTCTTTGGAGGGATGAGCCTCCCCACTGGCAAAAACCGAAAAGAACTCGGTGGAGAAATTGATCCGGGAATGCAGCCGGGCTTCGGCAGTGTTACCTTTAGCCTTGGGGCCTCCGCGGCAAGGCAGATGACCACAAACCTGACCCTTGTCATGGATACCTCCTATGACATCTTTACCCGAAGGGAGAACTTCAAATTCGGAAATGAGTGGAGGTTGGATTTGGCCGGTGTTTATGAGCTTTTTGGAAAACCGGAGATATTCATCTCAAAGGTAGACGGAATCCTCGAACTAAACCTCCTTCACATCTCGAGAGATGAAGAAGGCTCTGAGAAATTGAGAGGGACCGGAGGGACGATCCTCTATCTTTCGCCTGGCATGAGGTTCTCCTTTCCAAAACTCTGGAACGCAAACCTGGGGATTCTTTTCAAGTTTCCAACCCTCAAAAAGCTGAACGAAAAAGACGAACAGCAGGGTGCAGAAGGTCTTGAAAAAATAAGAGTGATTGGAACACTCTCGTTTTACTTTTAGCCGAACAAAACAAAATGAAGAACCAGATTCCTCGGTTTTTGCTAAGTAACCCCTCCATCGGCTCTCCAAAGCCGGAGGGGAGGGTTTTAATCACATCTTTTATTGAAAGGGGTATTCGACATCTCGCGGAGATGATCAAATTCACTCATTCCCAATTAGACTCCGCTTCAAGAAAAGGTCTCTTCCAGGGAATCGACGCCCGGATTAAAATCTTTTTCCTCATCTTTTTTGTCATCATCGTCAGCCTGAGAAAAGACGTTGAATTACAAGTCTTGATCGGGATCTTTGTCTTCTTTCTGACCTGGGCTTCTCGTTTAACGGTCCTTCAATTTTATAAGAGGATCCTTTTTTTAGGATTCATCTTCGGCTTTCTCATCGGCTTACCTTCTGCATTCAATCTGGTAGGCAAGGGAGAGGTCATTCTTCCTATGTTTCGTCTTCCGAGGTCCTACGATTTCTGGATTTACCGGATCCCGCAGGAGATCGGCATAACGAAACAGGGACAATATGGCCTTGCCATGCTGACCCTTCGGGTGATGAATTCCCTTTCCCTTGTCTTCTTGATTCTCCATACGACGCCATTCCCCGAGATCATGAAGGCCCTGAGGGTCATGAGAACTCCCGACAGCCTTCTGGTGATTATCACTCTTTCGTACAAATACTTTCTCCTCTTCACAAAGACGGTTGAGGAGATGCACCTGGCCAAGAAGAGCAGATTGATGAGGAGATTGAGTCACAGGGAGGCCAGAAGATGGGCGGCTGGGAGGATCGCCTTTATCTTCGTGAAGACAAGACAGAAGGGTGAGGAGATCTTCAAGGCCATGCTCAGTCGGGGGTTTTCCGATTCGGTCAAGATCTACGGCTTCCAGAAGCTGACTGCGCGGGATTGGATTGCCAGCGTTTCTCTTTTCCTGATCGGCATCTTATTCCTGTGGATGTGAGGGGGGAAGAAATGAAGGTCCCAATGATAAGCCTTGACCATGTCAGTTATAGCTATCATGACAAAATCTGTGCTCTCTCCAATATCACCCTCGAAATCGGGGAGGGAGAAAGGGTGGCCATGATTGGCGCAAACGGGAGCGGAAAGACCACCTTACTCCAGATGATGGATGGTTTGATCCATCCTTCGGAAGGAAGAGTTTTTTTTAGAGGGCACGAGGTTTCAAAAGAAACGTTAAGGGACAAGGGCTTTCGGCGCTTTTTCAGGGAAAGGGTAGGATATGTCTTCCAGGATTCGGATGTTCAGCTCTTTTGTCCCACCGTCTTGGACGAACTCCTCTACGGACCGTTCCAGTTAGAGATTGACGAAAACGAGGCGATCGATCGAGCCTTCGAGGTCATGCAGATGCTCAACATCGAGCACCTCAAAGAGAGATCTTCTTACATGCTTTCCGGAGGAGAGAAGAAGAAGGTAGCGATCGGTTCCGTGTTGACCATCAACCCCCAGGTTTTGCTCTTTGATGAGCCGACGAATGGTCTCGATCCGAAAACGCAGTGTTTTCTGGTTGAACTCATGCTCGCTTTGAACGAGGCTGGAAAAACACTCGTGATCGCCACCCACGACCTTTCCTTGGTGGATGAGCTTCAAGCCAAGGTGGGTGTCCTTTCAGAAGAACATCGAATTGAGAGGATGGGAAATGTCAACGAAATCCTCGAGGACGAAGAGCTCCTGCTCCGGGTCAATCTCATTCATGACCACATCCATCGCCACGGTGAGGTGGCTCATCGACACATCCATTCCCACTATCTCTTCCACCGGCATGGGGGGGATTAATTCTCCGAATTTCTTCCAGCTCTGTGCGGAACAACCCGGCCTCGAAAAAAAGCCTTGACCAAATACCTTAAATTTATTAGGTGCGATCTTAATGGACAACGAAAAATTACTTGAAATTTTTCTCCCCGGCCTTGATCTCGATCTTAAGCATATTCTCTGGGGGAGGCAGGACGCAGATAAATTTTTCGTTATATGCACAC
>CAYMTD010000122.1:0-6631 GCA_964393245.1 uncultured Syntrophaceae bacterium | reverse complement strand
TTCGCCATCACCGTTGAGGAATTGGAGGGTGCCCTTGAAGAGGGGATGGGGTTCGACGGCTCCTCCATCCAGGGGTATGCCCGAATCGATGAGAGCGACATGCTTGCACGGCCTGACCCGAGGACCTTCCAGATCATGCCCTGGAGACCAAAGGAGAATGCGGTCGCCCGCATGTTCGCAGACATCTACGAACCCGATGGAACCCCCTACAAGGGAGACCCTCGGTGGGTGTTAAAGAAGAATCTCAAGAAGGCTCAGGATCTTGGCTACACCTTCTATGTGGGCCCCGAGCTGGAATACTTCTATTTCAAATCCAGTAACGGAAGGCCGGAGGCTCTTGACCGGGGAGGCTATTTCGATCTGACACCTCTCGACGTGGCCACTGAACTTCGGCGTGAAACCATCCTTACGCTGGAAGCCATGGGGATTCGCGTGGAATACAGCCACCATGAAGTGGCACCCAGTCAGCATGAGATTGATCTTCGCTACACCGATGCTCTGACCATGGCAGACCACGCCATGACCTATCGACTCGTCGTCAAAGAGATTGCTTTGAAACATGGCGTCTATGCGACGTTCATGCCCAAGCCCATCTTCGGCCAGAACGGAAGTGGAATGCATACTCATCAATCTCTTTTCAAGGGCGATAAGAATGCTTTCTTCGACCCCAAGGATGAATTTCACCTCTCCAAGATAGCAAGATCTTATATCGCAGGCATTCTCAAACATTCCAAAGAGATCACGTCCATCACTTCGCAATGGGTCAACTCCTATAAAAGGCTCGTCCCGGGATACGAGGCGCCTGTTTATATCTCCTGGGCCCGGAGGAATCGATCCGCCCTCGTTCGGGTTCCCATGTATAAACCAGGAAAAGAAAAGGCCACTCGGATCGAGTTCCGGTCGCCTGACCCAGCCTGCAACCCCTATCTGGCCTTCGCCGTGATGCTGGCAGCAGGCTTAAAGGGTATTGAGAAAGGCTATGAGCTTCCCCCGCCTGTGGAGGAAGACATCTTTGAGATGTCAGAAGAAGCGAGAAAACAGCACGGGATCGATTCGCTCCCGGGAAACCTCTTTGAGGCCATCCAGCTAACAGAAAAGAGTGAACTGGTCAGGGAGACTCTGGGAGATCATATCTTTCAAAAATTTATCGATAACAAGAAGATTGAGTGGGACCAATACCGAACCCATATCTCCCAATTCGAATTGGACAAGTATCTTCCGATTCTGTAACGATTTTTCTTCCGTCTTTTATGAGACGATCTTGAAAGTTGTTAATAGAGTAAGCCTCCACCCATAAAGAGGGGGAGACTTATTGAATCTTGAGATTCAATCTTTTAAAATTAATTCAAACCTATGATAAAGTAAGGTGTCATTGCGAGAAGCGCGTGCCTGCCGTTAGGCAGGGAGCGACAAAGTAATCTCTTATCTTTTAAGAGAGATTGCCACGCTTCCTTCGGTCGTTCGCAATGACAAGGTAGAAGGGTTTGTGCATATCAATCGTCTAAATACCTATCATCTTCAAACGATCATGCTCGTCTGTGATTCATCGATGATCCCTAAGGCTGGAACAAAAACAGAGTGAGGTTAAGCCCCACGGTGGCAGAGAAGAGAAATGTTCCTCGTTGGAGGAAAGCCCTTGAGACTATATTGCGTCAGAATTCTGATCTCCGGGTCATAGAAGACCCGGAGAAGCGCGAGTATTACCGTCAGGATCTCAATGTCGACCTGCCCCCGGCGATTCGCAACCTTCTGCTCAAAACCCTACCCGACCTGATCCTTCAGCCCACTACCGAGGCACATCTGAGCGAGATCCTGGCCATTGCTCGCCAGCATAAGATTCCATTGACCGTTAGAGGGGCAGGGACCTGGGGATACGGCGGGGCCGTCCCCACCCGAGGCGGTATCCTGATCGATCTGGGGTTAATGGACAGGATCGAAATAAACTCGCAAGCCCTCCACGTGACCGTGGGTCCGGGTGCCCGTTTCCTCGACATCTCCAGAGAATTAGATCGCCATGGCCTCGCCCTTCTCAGCACGACCTCTGGCAAAGGTGGAACCTTCGTAGGATGGATGGCCACCGGCGGGATGGGATTTGGCACTTATCACCACGGCCCCGTAAAAAATCAGCTCATCTCCATAAGGGTGGTCACACCCGATGGAAGGATCAGGGATCTTTCTGCCGATGATCCAGAGGTGAGGTATTTCCTTTCTACCGAAGGACAGATGGGGATCATCGTCAAGGCCACGGTTCGCGTGGGACGAAAACCTACTCGCTGGTACCCAAAGATCATCTCCTTTGAAGACGCGCCTTTGGCCTATGCCTTTGTGAAGAAGCTCTCCGACCATCCGTCGATCAAACCTGACGAACTTGTGGTCTACCATTCCGAGTTGATCACGGCCCTCAAGGCACAATGGAACGGTAAGATTTCTATTGAAGATAAGAATCTGGTGATGGTTGCTTTTGCCGATGAGGAGCAAGTGCACACCTTTGAGGCCTACCTCAATGAGCAGCATCTCCGCCCGGCAGATGAGGAATCAGCTCGCACCCTCTGGGAAGAGCGCTTTCTCCCAATGTCGATCAAGCATTTAGGACCTTCACTTTTGGCCACGGAAGTCTTACTTCCCCTGGATCAGGTAGCTTCTTACCACGAAAAAATCAGTGGATGGGGAAAACGGCTGGGGTTAACCTTCTACCCAACCTCCCATATGGTCAACAAGAACCAGGTCCTTTTTCTGGCGATGCTGGCCACAGATCATCGGAAAGCCATTTTTTACGCCGATCTCCTTCTCATCCCGATGATGGTTAGGCTGGCCGTCCAGTTTTATCAGGGGAAGCCTTATGGCCTGGGAATATGGAACACCCCATTTCTGACCCATCTCTACCCGAAAAAGGAACAAAAGGAACTCGCCCGTTATAAGAAAAAAGTGGACCCCGCTGGTATCCTCAACCCAGGAAAATTCTTTGCTGTTTCGGGAAGATTAGGTCCCCTCCAGAAGGCGCTCTTCAATTCCACCATCTTCAACCTCGAGCTTTCGTCGGCCCAGTGGCTTCTCTTTAAATTCTTTTCCCTTATCCCGGAGAAGAAACTTCGCCTTCGTGTCCCCGTCGTTTCCCAAGGGCTTGAGGAGATCGCCAATGACGTCCTCTCCTGTGCCCAGTGTGGAAGTTGTGTATCGCAGTGCCCGGTCTATGGGGCGACCCGTGACGAAACCTTCACCGCGAGAGGAAAACTGCTCACCCTCAAGAGGGCTCTGGAAAAGAACAGCCTTGAACTCTCAAAAGTCTTGCCCCTTTATTTCTGTCTGCACTGTGGCCGCTGCGATGAGGGGTGCCAGGTCAACCTGAAGCATCGCCAGCTTTTCAATCGCCTGGAACAGTACTTTTCCCGCACCATTGACTTTCCGATTCAGGAGGTCACTCAATTTGTTCAAGACGTCGAAAACAGCCCCGATTTTCAGCGATTCCTTGATGTGATCCGGACGGGTTTTGACCAGAAGATCCGCGAACAGCGCCAGACCTTCGCGAAACACCGTGTCACCATTGACGAAGAATACTGTCTACACTGCGGTACATGCGTCGACGCCTGCATGTATTCCGTGCGGAAACGGAGTGAATCCGATCCCCGACGCGTCGTGGTCGACGATGAAGCGCTCTGCCGTGGCTGCGGCGCCTGTCTGGAGCGATGCCCGCAGATTGCGAAAGGCATCCCAGCCACCTGCGTGGAACTCCATCCAGACTTTCTCCAAATGAATGACCCCTACTGGAACAGCGGGGTCATCAGCCGCATCGACCTTGAGGCAACCACAGGAAAGATTCCCGTTTCAGGAACGGGCCAGGGCGACCCTCATCGCGGCTCAGGCAATGATGGCATTCGTTTTGGACACTTTCATATCGTGGGACCTGCCCAGAACCTCCTGTATGAAAGCTCTGCCGATGCCATCGCCATCCAGCTCGGCCAACGGCCCAAATACCTAACCTTCAACGCAGAGAGATTGGAAACTCCAGCACCCCGCTTGATCGGATTGAAAACTCCCCTCCTCCTGGACGTCATGCCCATGGATGGAGGCGAGCATCTCTTGGAGGCGATGCTCGGGGCAGTTCGAGAGATGGGAACGCGGCTGACCTTGAGGCTCGAGGAGGCTGAGCGCTATGGATCGAGGCTCGGAGATAAAATCGATCATGTGATTCTCCGGTTGACCGCTGAAGATGTAAAAGAGCTACTGAAAAGAAAAAAATGGTCCGAAGGGCTCATCCATCGAATTCCCAATCTGGTGGAAATCGAATTAAACGATGAAGTCCTGGGACGGATTGACGAATTGAAAAGCCTTTTCCCGGAATCGACCCTCCTCGGTGCCGGCATAAAGATTCAACCGGAAGATATCGATTCAGAGCTCCGGCCAACAAGGGCCTTTGAAGATTTGCTCACCTCTCTCTTCACTTCCCCTTTTGACATTTTATGCCTGATATCGGACTACGATCCCAAAAAAGGATACTACCTCACCACAAATGCGACGCCTGCTGTCCACCGCTTTCTGGTGGAGCGAAAAATCCGCCATCGGTTCTCCATTCTTGCGGCTGGAGGTATCCGGTCTGCTGCCGATGCTCAGAAGACGATCCAGCGAGGCGCCAACGGAATAAAGATCGATTGGCCTGTTCTCTTGACCGCCGACCCCATGGCCCGGCAGAAATGGCTTCAAGGATTGAAGTTTCAATTCCCCTATGATCTGCCCGCCTTGGCCCAGAGAATTTCCAATCTGATACGGGTCTGGAACATTCAGATCATTGAGGTTCTGGGGGCCTCTGGATTCAAAGAAATCAGGAAGACCGTAGGAGAAGAGAACCGGCTCCTCATCTTCGACGACCTGGAAGAAAGGATCTATGACTATTTTAAGGATCAGGAACGATTGGAGCGAAACAGCCGATGCAATCTGGCACGGATTGAGCGGGAAGGTGACGGATGGGGATGGCGATATACGCAACTGAGGAAATTGATTCAACCCACCGAACTTCCGCACCGGTTCTACTGTGCGAACTTGAAGAGTCCCTGCTACCGCATCTTCGATCAAGATTATGTCTGGCCAGCCTCTCTTATTGCTTCTGTCGGTCGCATGGCCAGCGGCGATTCCCAGACGCTCGCTCTCTCTTATGCAGAAGAGCGCGGCAATTTAGGGGATGGTTTCGATAATA
Source organism: uncultured Syntrophaceae bacterium (assembly GCA_964393245.1). Classification (GTDB taxonomy): domain Bacteria; phylum Desulfobacterota; class BSN033; order BSN033; family UBA1163; genus CAYMJV01. Next base: position 1,443 of record CAYMTD010000122.1, on the reverse strand, counting down.
TCCGCGTTCTATTCCGGAATGACCCAGATCGGATCCCTGAGGAAAAAATGGACGAAGTATGCACAGGACTTCGGCTCTCACCCGAATTGCGACTGACAACCCCCTTTATGGGAGCCGGAATGTCCGTCGGCTCGATCGGTCCCGGAACCTGGCGTGCCCGGGTTTTGGCTTCAAGGGCCCTTGGAACCCAAGTCGATACCGGCGAAGGCGGATATCCTACGATCTTTATCCTCGACTCAAAATGGAATCCCCTCGAATTGACGGATCAACAAGTAGCCCTGCTCAGCCCTTTTATGGGAGAACGGAAACTCATCCCTCTTGAAAAGGTCATCCAGCGCGTTGAACAGGAGTTAGAAGAATCTCCGGAGTATCCGGCCCTCGTCGAAGCTCTTCGCAGATATCCAGGCTCAATGCCCATCCAGTACGTTCCGATTGTCACACCGGAAGATCAGCCTTATGTCTCAACGCAGCTGAAGACGGGCTTATTTGGAGTCACGAAAGAGACCATCCGCCGCGCCCGGCGTGTCGTCATCGCTTATAGCCAGGGAGCCAAACAGGGCGTGGGAGGGCATCTGCTTGGCAGGAAAGTCTTCGGCCTGGTCTCAAGACTGCGGGGAGTGGCCAAGGGAACGAGTCTGATTTCTCCCTTTCCGTTCCATAACTGCTATTCCATTGAGGATGTCAAGGCATTTATCGATGCTGTCCGAATGATCAATCCTCGTACCACCATCTGCATAAAAGTTTCGCCTTCTCCCGATATTGAGTTCATCTTCGCGGGCCTGGCCCGAATTGCCAAGGACAACGGCATGGCCATTGAGGTCTGGCTGGATGGCCCCCGGGGAGGCACAGGCGCAGCCCCGGACATCATCAAAGGTCAGATGGGAATGCACATGGAGTACGCCATCCCCATCTGCCACGAAAAACTGATGGATGACGGCCTTAGGGACACCGTCATTTTTATGGGAAGCGGCGGCTTTCGTACCTGGGGCGATGTAATCAAAGGCGTCGCCTTGGGCCTTGATGGGGTCATTTTGGGAACCGCAGACCTTGTTGCCATCGGCTGTGTCCGGGATAGAAACTGCGAATCGGGATGTCGGAGCGGTATCTCCACCATCGAGCCAAAGATGCAGTTACTCCGGAATGTTGAAATCAATACCCAGCAGATGATCAACTTCCGTGCCATCCTCCAGGCCCAAACCGTCAGGGCCTTAGCAGCTCTGGGAATGAAGGATATCCGGGAACTTCGGGGTCGCTATGACTGCATCGAATGGCCGCTTATGGAACAGAGGGTTCGGGAACGTCGGCGTCGGCGGGCTGAAGTCTCGCGGGCTGCCCCTGAGGAACAGAAGCCCACACCCTCGGATTGTGGCGTCGCAGCGATTGTGTCCAACCATTTCATTCCGAGTCATGTCATGGATTTGATACTCGACCGGATGGCGAACC
>CAYMTD010000121.1:0-6712 GCA_964393245.1 uncultured Syntrophaceae bacterium | reverse complement strand
TTTCTCCGGTGAAGTTCAGATATACGGCGCGCCATATGGCAGAGATGATCCTCTTTAGAGTGACGGACCTCGAGGCGAAGATCAATTACCAATACTTCCGGGACATCCTAGAGCGTCTGGTGAAAGAAAGCTCTCATCTTTCTGTGACACCCGGTAGGGATCCCTTGGACGACCAGTTCTCCATCACCTTGCGGCCTGACATCGCCGCCATCCTGCGGCGAAAGATTCAGCAGGGAGTGATGGAGATCTTCCCGGGTGATCGCCGCCTCTTTGATCGCCTCCTTCCCTTTGCTGAATCGCTTCATCTACCTTTTGTCGGATGGGCCGAACAGAGGGAGCAGCGGGTTTCGACCACCTGGGAATATACGCGCCGGAGCGGCATCATTCTGCTGCGTCAGATCGATGAGTTCCTGCTCGATGAAGCAAAAGCCCAGGCCGAGCAGTGGAGGCAGGTAGAGGAAGATTTCTTCATTGTCGTCGGGACCACCCATCAGGTGGAAAGGCAGTATCAACATCTTCGCGATCTTCTTCTTCCCCACCTCAGGGAGAATTATCCAGGGGTCTTTCTCTTCTGGATCCCTGCCGAGATTAAAGAGGAAGAGGAGTCGTGGATGAAAGAATTTCTTTCGGCCCTTCTTCTTTCTGACCGCACCCGGCAGGAGGCTTCAGAATCCGGCCTTCCGGCACAGGAATTCCTTCAAACCTTTCTTCAAAACGGAAGGAAGAGACTGGGAGAGATCCTGACCAAATCCTATTTCAATGGCCTTTTGCTCTGGGACGATAGGCAGGTGGAACTTTCTGCCTATGGATATCTCTCCCAGGAGAAGTTTCTCGGGGAGTTTGTCCCTCAGCTTCTTTCCCGTAGGTTTCCCAAACACCAGAGGGTTCATCCTTTCCTGGAGGCTCTGGCTCCAACCACAGTTCCCAATCTCTTAAGAGATTTCTTTGCCACCGGAACGCTGGAGGTGGATGACCGGACCAAATTCGGCCTCCGCAACATCCTCGAAGGACTTCTGAAGCCCATGGGTCTGATCAAGAAGAAGGGAAATCAGTACCTCCTTCACGTCGATCCCAAAAGTAATGAACTGGCAGCGCACCTTCTTTCTCTCCTGGAAAAAGGCCCTCTTTCCCCAGAAACACTCTACTGGTCTTTCCGAAAGGGCGACTACGGTCTGTTGAAACATCAGTTCGAGATACTCATCTTTGCCCTTCTCTTCTCAGGAAATATCCTCGTCCTTCAGGGACAGAGAAGAAAAGGGCTGGAGGACATCTCTCGCAGCGGCCTCCAGGGAGTGACAGCCATTAGCAAGGGGGAGATCCTCGGTGATGAATTCCGGCAAACCATCTCCCACCATCCGCTCGTTCCAGAAAAATTCCGCAAAGGCCCCTTTACCTTGTCTTCGCAGGAGGCACTCTGGGCAGAGACTAAATCAAGGAAGGAGAAGGAGGTGGAGTCTCTCCGGAACCTCCTCCAAAGGCTCCAGTGGGCGTCTTCATTTCAAGCCTTTAAACACCTTCCCTGGGACTCTTTCCGCCGGGAGGTGGAAGATGTGCTTGGCCAGTGGGAAGAGGTGAAGGTGAGTTTTCCTCCCAGAGAGGGGCTGGAACGGTTCTTGTCGGCCGCTGCAAAGGAGCCTTTTCTCCCAGACAAGCTTCGCCGTATCGAGGAGGTAAGAGCCTTCTTCGATCACGCTGAAAGGCTTGTCTTCGTCTATCAATATTTGAGCGACCCGCGCCTTTCCCTTCCAGACCTCCCGGCATACCGATCCCTCAGGGATGAAAGGAATGAAATCCTTCGTTTCTTCGAAGCCGGGAATATTTCGATCGAACACGATGCGATTCGGAAGGTTCTTGACCGTTTCCAAGAGTTCCGCGGTAAATACATCCAGGTCTATGCTGAAGCCCATCGCCGAGCCCGTTTTGGTGAACAGTTCGTCCCTTACGAGAAGATTCGTCGTTCACAGCGCTACCTTCTTCTTGCGAGGCTCGATCAGCTCGAAATGATCTCCGTCCATCACAACCGCAATCTTGTGGATCGCACACTGACGGCGGTCCTTTTTTCCGAATGTAATGCCCCCTGTGCTGAACTTCTTCAGAGCAATCCTGTCTGCTCTTGCGGGTTTCTTCTGACCATGGAACCCACGTTCCCGCCCCTCCGAGAGATCGAAGGGGCGATCGACCTCGGCATTCGCGAAACGATCGAAGCCCTGAACTCGCCGACCTATCAGGAGAAACTTCTTCCTTACCTGAAGGGGCTTGAAGAAGTCGGCGAGAATGAAAAGGCCCTGGCGGTCAGAAGAGTCCTCAGCCTTTCTTCCGAAGAGGGCGAGGGCTTTCTTTCAAAGCTTGATGAGGCATTAACTCCCTTGGCCATCCTGGCAATCAATGAGGCTTTCAAGGGAAGGGTCGTTGTAGTGAGACGCGATCTCGACCAGCTCTATGGAGCCCTCATCCGGCGAAAATATAGCCTTCCCCAAGTCCGAAAGATTTTTCGGGAATGGCTAAGGGATGATGAGATTTCCGAGGGGACCTTTGTCCACTTCATCGGCAAAGGAGAGACAGGAGGAGAGGTTCAGGGACAGGAGAGATTCTTGACCTTTATCCAGGCCGAGTCCTCTCATCTCCTGCCCCTTATTCAGGAGGAAGGGCAGACCATTTTTAAGAAAGCAATCCTTCTTTCTCTCTGGATCGAAGCCCATGGGATCTCGCCCTCTCAACTCGTTCCGCTCTTTCCATTTCCCCACAAGGGAAAGGAGGGAAGAGGAGACCTCCTGGTTCAACAGCTTTCCGGAGCCGCAAGGCTCCTCCGTCAGAAGGAGCCCGACCTCTTCGAGAGGGTTGTCCAGGAGGTTGAAGAAGCAGGGGGAATCTATCCTGAGGTGATAAGGCTCCTTGAAGGAGAAAAGGCTGGTGATATTTTCTGCCGGGAGACGATTTTCCCCTCTATTCTCCGGGAGACATTCGAGAGGCTTCTGGCCGCTCCAGAGGAGGGGAAGGAGGGAGGAATGGTAACTCCTTCGGAAGATCCGAAGCTCCCTCCGAGGACGCCAGGATTTATCAAGAAACAGACAGAGATGGTCAGCGCCCTGAGGGATTACAATACCCTTCGGGAAAAGCTTCTCACCCTGAAAAGAAGGCAGAACAATCCGCCTCAGGATTTCTCGAAATGGGAATCTCTCTACCTTCAGCATTTAAGCCCCCTCTCTTTCCTTCTCGCCACATTCCCATATCGAGTCGAACGAATGGAGATCAGCCTTCCCCTCCCTGCAAAAAATCGATTGGAGCAGGCTGAAGATTTGAGCCATCACTTCTCAGAGAAATTTTCTGAATTCTTCCGAAATGCACTTCCTCTGTGGGAAGCAGGAGAAGCGAAAAGGCCGAAGATGATCGAGGATCTTGAGAGGGCAAAGATCCCGCAGGGGGCACAGAAAATTTTCATCCTCATGGATGGGATGCGCTGGGACTTGTGGGAGTATCTGAAGGATAACTTCTTCTCCTCCATGGCCAATCAGGCCCGGATCATTCAGGAAGGGGCGCTCTGGGCTCATCTTCCATCCACGACGCCCAGACAGATGGAGTTCTTCGCTGGCGAAGAAAAAAGGCTCTGGAAGATTGCTGGCATCGATGAAAGGGTCCATACGGAGAAAGGAAACCTCGAATATCTCTTCCGGAATATCCTTCAGTTCCTGCAGCTCGATCTGGCCCCACGTCTGAGAGAGCTTCCACCCGGGACCCAAGTCATACTTTTTTCGGACCACGGTTTTGTTGAGAACCCTCGTTTCGAAAAATCGGATAAGTATCGAACTTCCCGTTACATCCACGGAGAGGCTTCACCCTTTGAAATCATCGTCCCCTGGGCCTCGGTCATGAAGATCGGGTGAAGGTTAGGAAATCCTCTATTCTATAAGCGCAAAAGGAGAACCAATGACGATCACACTTAAAGACAGACTCTCTCATCTGACTTATCGAGAAGCCCGCAAATTGCTTGGACCGGAGGGAGAGAGCCTGATCAGGCAAGGGGGGAAATATCCCATTGACATCGATCACCAGGTCACCTGGGAGGACAACATTCTGAAGTTCAATTTAGGCGACGCCATCGTGACGGTCTTTGCCAATCCCGAAAACCCAAGATCCCTTCGTTTCGCTTGCAGTGAATGCAAAATCCCGTGCCAACATGTGGGTGCAGCATTCTCGTTCATCCTTGAAGAGAAATTGTCCCTGGGGCTGTCGGCACCCCCCACCGAGAGAAGACCCGTTGAGAGTCTGAGTGATGAAGAACTGATACGGCAGGCAATCGATGAAAGAAGGGAGCGAGCCCGAACCGAAAGGATGACGTTAAAGTCCATGAACCCCACCCAATTATGGACAGACTATGCCGTCACCAGCCATTCTTCAGGGAAAAGCTACCGGGTCGCGTTAAGAGGTTGGGAAAGGGGAGATTCCTATTGCTCCTGTCCCGATTTTAGAAAGAACACCCTCGGAACGTGTAAGCACATCATGCATGTGATCGAAGAGGTTAAAAAGGGGTTCAGCAAGGCCTTCAGGGAGAAACCTTATCGGGTTGAAAACATGAGCGTCCATCTCCGTTATGGTGAAGAGATAGAACTTCGATTGCTTGTGCCCGAAAACCTCGATCACCGTACCCTGACGGTCATCCGCCCTCTGATGAACAAACCGATCAGAGACGTCAAAAAACTCTTGCAGGGGATCAAAGAGGTAGCAGCTCTTGGACACGAGGTCACCATTTATCCGGATGCTGAAGAGTATATCCATAAGGCTCTGTACCTTGAACGGATACGGAATAGAGTGAGTGAGATTCGGAAAGATCCCAAAAACCATTCCTTGCGAAAAACACTTCTTAAAGGTGAACTTCTTCCCTACCAGCTTGATGGCATTGCCTTTGCCGTTGGAGCGGGAAGGGCTGTCCTTGCCGATGACATGGGGCTCGGCAAAACTGTCCAGGGAATAGGGGTGGCCGAGTTGCTCTCTCAGGAGGCAGGGATTTCGAAAGTCCTTGTCATTTGCCCAGCTTCTCTGAAAGCCCAGTGGCGTCTTGAGATCTCGCGCTTTTCAAGCTGCAGTTACCAGCTCGTGCTCGGATCCGCCAGTGAAAGAGCGTCTCAATATGATAACTCCTGCTTTTTCACCATCTGTAACTACGAGCAGGTTCTGCGGGATCTTCTCCCGATCGAGAGAGTGAAATGGGATTTGATCATCCTGGACGAGGGACAGAGAATTAAGAACTGGGAGGCCAAGACCAGCCAGGTCATCAAGGCCCTGAAGTCGCCCTTTGCTCTGGTTCTATCTGGGACCCCCCTTGAAAACAGGCTCGATGAACTCTATTCGGTTGTGGAGTTTATTGATGATCGACGCCTTGGACCGGCATTCCGTTTCTACAATCGCTACAGGATGGTCGACGAGAAGGGAAAGGTTCTGGGATATAAGAACCTGGATGAATTGCGAGAAAGATTGAAACCTGTTCTCCTCCGCCGAACGAGAAAAATGGTCATGTCGGAATTGCCTCCGAGGGCGACAGAAATCAGGAGGATTCCTCCCACCGATGAGCAGTTGGTTCTTCATAATGCTCAGATGAGGATTATTAAGACGATTATTTCCAAAAGGTATATCTCCGAGATGGATCTCCTGCGGCTGCAGAAAGCCCTGTTGATCTGCCGGATGGCGGCAAACAGCACCTTCCTGGTGGACAAAGTGCCGCCCGGTTATTCCAGTAAACTTGTGGAATTCGAAAATCTCATCGATCAGTTTATTGAAGAGGAGGATCGAAAGATCGTTCTTTTTTCCGAATGGACGACCATGCTTAACTTGATTGAACCTCTGCTGGGACGACGCAGGGTCAGATATGTGAGACTGGACGGCTCGATCCCGCAGAAGAAAAGGCAAGGCTTGATCTTCCACTTTCAAAAAGACCCGGATTGCAAGCTCTTTATCACAACCAATGCGGGAGCCACAGGTCTCAATCTTCAGGCTGCCAATACGGTCATCAACGTGGACCTCCCCTGGAATCCTGCTGTTTTAGAGCAGAGGATCTCCCGTGTCCATCGGATGGGTCAGAAGCGGCCTGTCCAGGCCTTTCTCCTTGTCACCGAAGAGACATTAGAGGAAAAGCTTTTGGGAACCCTATCTGCAAAGCACGATCTGGCGTTGGCCGCCCTTGATCCGGAATCCCCTGTCAGTACCGTTCATCTTGCGAGCGGGATGGATGAGCTAAAAAGGAGGCTGGAGGTTCTTCTCGGGACAAAACCAGTTGTTCCAATCGACGAAAGTCAGAAGGCAGAGGTGGAAAGGGAAGCACAACGGGTGGCCCAGAGAGAAAAGATTGCGAAGGCCGGTGGTCAGCTTCTCGGGGCAGCTTTCGCTTTTGTTGCAGAGATGTTTACGAAGAGGGAAGAGACGGAGCAAACCCTTCGAATGGCAGAAAATCTTAAAAGTCGCCTTTCTGAATGTCTGGAGAAGGATGAAAATGGCCGCCTGAAAATGACCATTACCCTTCCGGACGAATCCGTCCTGAACAATATGGCAAAATCCCTGGCTCAGATCCTTGGCTCGGGTTGGAAACCATAGGATGTAGGAGGGTATGAGTGTCCAAGAAAAAGAGGATTCCCGAGAAGTATCAAATATGGATTGATGTTCGAAAGCGATATCATCTTTCTGATGTTCACATCCAGATGGCCAGAGAACTGGGTATGAATCC
>CAYMTD010000120.1:0-6752 GCA_964393245.1 uncultured Syntrophaceae bacterium | reverse complement strand
GTGCTTCATAAGAAGAAATAATCCTTTACTTTAAGGTGGGGATGGTTTAGCATAAAAAAAGAAAGAAATGGTGCTACTGAATCAAAAGGTGCCGAAATCCAGAAAAAGAGCATTAAAACTAAACCCCAGAGGTACTGGGGGCCTCAAACCGCATGGAGGTGAGTGAATTCATGAGCAAGCTTTTCAAGATACCTTTGGTGTTGGAACCTCAGAAAGAGGGAGGATGGACCGTTACAAGCCCTGTGCTTCCAGAATTGGTAACGGAGGTCGACAACCTTAGACAGCTTGATGAAGTTGTCCGGGATGCTCTCAATGCGGTCAAGGAGCTTTACGAGGACATGGGGAAGGAGTTCCCTGCTGGCCTAATTGCGGATGGTATGAAATCTCCAGTCTGGTTCGAATCACTCATCTCTGCTGAACCGTGAACTATAAAGAAATAACAAGAAAACTCCGATCTCTTGGTTGCCGTGAAATCCCACGAAGAGGAAGAGGTTCCCATCGTAAGTGGCTTGATCCAGCCATGGAGAGAGGAACCGTGATCCCCGATTGGGGAAGTAAGGATCTTAAAAAAGGAACGATCAAGGGAATACTAAAGCAACTGGCCATAAACCCGGATGATTTTGAAAAAGCATAAAAAGACGAGAGATCAGACTTATTCGTTGAGTGTTTCGACAATCCCCTTGAGATACCCAATGCTGCGGCTAGCGATGGTGTGGGGATCGGGGTTGAATTGAAGCTCTCCGCCATCCCATTAATACGGGACAAGCACACCGGGGCTTCTCGGCAAGGTAATATGTTTCTCATTGTGCCCCTCGACTTAGCACACAGCGCGGGGCTCTCGGGGCACGTTCCGGGCAAAGACCTCCAGAAAAATGTAGCCCTCACACACACGGAGCCTTTTATTTTTCGAGGGAAATCTTTTTATGTTCTTCTTCATCCACCGAGCCATGCCTCTATTTTGAAATTGCTTTCAAAGGGATTAACAAAACGTACCCCTTCAATAATGACTCTTGGACCAAAATCTTCGCTGAATACGACTCGAATCTGGTTCATCTTAGCGGATGCCCAAATTTGTGCATCCCAATAAGACATCTGGTAAGTCCGGACTCCTCGTGCAGCTTCCAAAACGATTGGCCCTGAAATGTCCAATATCTCCCATGACAAGAGGTAATTTTGGATACAATTGTAAGCTTCTTCAGTGGTGAGTGGGGGCCTCAGTCTCCTTGTCGCATTGACGAAGAATTCAGCTAAGATTTGCGATGTTAAAACACCCAAGCCGCCGACTGTCAGACGGTCCAGCAGGGCGAAAGCTTGAGGTTGCTTCGATGGCTCGCCCCGGTCATAAGCGTAAAGCAATACATTCGTATCAACCATGACTCTATCGGCCATAACGCATCAACCTCTCTTCATAGGCATCCTCCCGTTTCCATCGGCGCGCTCCAGACACTCGACCTTTGGCCATGCGTTTACTTATAAAAGCTTTTTCTCGCTCCCATGCTTTTAGATCTCGGATACTTACTTGGATAGACGACATCTGGCGGTCAATGGCGCGACGGATGACTTCAGCTTCTGTCACACCTAAATCACGCGCCTGCTTTTTCAGGTTATTCTCCTGGCGGGGTTCAATATAGATCTGTTTACGGATCATCCGAGGCATCGTTTTACCTCCCGCAGCACATTAAGTACATTATATTATACATCACAGAAAAAGACTGTCAAAATTTTGCTTATGGTAGCTTATTAAATGACGGGGATCAGGCTCCCGTGAGTGTTTCGAGAATCCCCTTGAGATAGCCAATGCTGCGGCTCGCGATGGTTGGGGGCTTTTATCCGATCGCCAAGGGGGTACGGTCTTGACAAAGGTCTGAAAATCAGATATTCAGAATATAAGGAGATCGGTTATGGAAAGAGAGACGACAAAAGTCGGCAAGCGTGGGACCGTGGTGATTCCCTCCTCTCTTCGACGGAAATATGGTTTAGAGGAAGGTTCGTTGGTTATTGCAGAGGGTCTAGCCGAAGGTGTCCTTCTCCGCCCTATGGTGACATTTCCCCTGGAGGTTTACACGCCTGAGCGAAAGGCTGAGTTTCTTTTGAACACAGCGGTTTCTTCTAAAGATTATGCCTGGGCCATCAAAGAGGTCCGGAAGATGGGGGTTGATCCAGAAACCATCCCACACCAAAAACCGAAACGTCATGATCGCTGACCGAATTTTTCTCGACGCCAACGTTTTATTCTCCGTTGCCTACGGAAGTCCGGGATTGAGTCGGTTATGGAAATTAGCCAGAGGGAAACGATGTGAACTGTTTGCCTCAAACTATGTCGTTGAAGAGGCAAGGCGGAATTTGTTCGATTCTGAGCAATTAAAGATACTGGAGAGTTTTTTATCAGCGGTAAAAATCATTCCCGAGGTCGACCCCGGAATCCCATGCCCTGTCGAACTCGCAGAGAAAGACCGGCTGGTACTGCTCGCTGCCATTTCTACCGGAGCACATTATCTCTTGACTGGCGATGTGATACATTTTGGAAAATATTTTGGGAAAACAATAAGGGGTGTCAAAATTTGCCGACCGCGGGATTATTTCATAAGTCAACAGCGCCGAGCGAGATAAATTAGGGCCCCCCCTTATATATATTTAAAGATACGCCTCCACCACGGTCACTTCCTTCGCAACTACCAATTATTTTGGGGCGATCCCTGAGTGTGCTAAATTACTTCTTCAGGCCCGGGCGCCCCGGGAAACAGGTTTCTTATTTCAGGAGGGAAATCTTTTTCTGGACATTTTTGGGGAACTTTTTGGAAAATTCATGGAGCCTCTCGAAGTCCACCTCGCTAAGCTCCAGTTCATCGGTAAATGGAATTCGCCCTCTTAATTACAGGAGATCGAGGAGAGCCTTCTCGGGTGCTCCAAAGGGGACAGACCCTCATCTGGATTTTAGATTTTGTGGCCGCAGTTGTTCCACCATTTCAGGTTACTCGGCAAAAAAGGCAAGAAGGTGGATTAGGGTTGCGATCATGAAAGCGGCGATTTATCATGAATGGCTAACCGGCATGAGGGGAGGGGCGTTTCATTCGCAGTAGCCTCATTTTTTTCTTGACATAAGTCCAGACATTAATTACATCATTCTTATTGGAAGGATAAAAGAATGGTAAGCAAAAGTCTTTTGAAGGAACGATAGGCTTTACTTTGTTACTTTGGACATGATATAGATGCGAAGGGGCAAGAGGATTGGCGTACAGTGGGCAAATATAATGGGGGAGGCTTGTGATGAAGAAAGCGGTTACATTTAAAGCAAAATATTTAGAAGATGGTCATCTTTCCATCCCCAAGGAAGTGGTGGATTCTTTATTACTAAGAAGGGGAGAGGAAGTTCGAGTGATGGTAGAGAAGGGAAAATTTGACAAGGAGGGTTTTCTCAACCTCTTCGGTATCTGGAAAGACAAAAGTGATGAAGAGATCAATATTTTTCGAAAAATTGTCAAAGAAAGGGAAATGTTTGGGAGAGGAGAGGTTAACCTTTGATCTATTGCCTCGATACTGACATTCTTATCGAGTATTTTCGGGGAAGCAATGCAGTAAGAGAAAAGATAGAAAGTCTTACGGGGGAAGACAGCATTGGTTTTACTTGGCTTACAATCTATGAATTTTTTAAAGGAATATTTGCCGGTAAGAAATTGGAAGAAGAGGAGTTCTTAAGAGGCCTGATCGAAACTTGTGAACCCTTGGAAGAATCTTACGAAGCGGCTCGGATTGGTGGTGAGATTTATGCCACTTTGAAGGACAGAGGGAAGCTCATCAATGATGCAGATATCTTGATCGCCAGCATTACTAAAGCCCATAATGCAGTCCTCGTGACCAATAACGAAGATCATTTTTTAAGAATTGAAGGATTAAAGGTTGAGAACTGGTTAAAGGTGTAGACTGTAATCATCAATTACCGACTTTATGAAAGTCCAGTTTTAAATCCCGTCCTTATCTCCATGTGCATTAGGGACACCTCTCATATTTTAAAGATACGCCTCCACCACGGTCACTTCCTTCGCAACTACCAATTATTTTGGGGCGATCCCTGAGTGTGCTAAATTACTTCTTCAGGCCCGGGCGCCCCGGGAAACAGGTTTCTTATCTCAAGAGGGAAATCTTTTTCTGGACAGTTTTGGGGAAAGGTTTGGAAAATTGATTAAGCTTCTCAAGATTGACCTCGCCAAGCTCCAATTCATCTGCAAAGGGAATTTCACCTCTCAAGTAGAGAAGATCGAGAAGAGCTTTTTCGGGTGTAGCAAGGTCATAACGTCCCTCCCTTGTGAACCCAAAAAAGAGCGGCGGAGAAATCCTTGAGAACTCAAGCGTAATTCCTTGATATTGTAAGGAGCGAACCTGGCCCACTGAACTCTGAAGGGTGATCACTGTGCAGGTATGAGGCACCTGAAGGAGAGTCCCATGTTTATGAAGGGCCCATTCGCCAGAAATATACGCCGGTGTTCGAAGAAAACATCCTACCTCCTCTACAGCGGGCCAACCTTTAAGGAAGGCGTTAACGTAATACCCTCTCGATAGGCGATGGATCAGACCTTTCTTGACGGCACGACTGAGAAAGATCGAGGCATGATCAAGCCATTTTTCAACTTCTGCTTTTCGGAAGAGGATGGGCAACTGTTTGAGAATCTCGATCGTGGATTTTTTAGGCATAGGAGCTTAATAAATCCTCCAGTCCTTCTTTGATGAGAGGATGTAAGATTTCTTCAAGAGATTTAAAGATCGGGGCGAAGTTTGAAGCTTCAAGGACCTTGTAAACAGAGGATGGGAGAAAACGCCGAAGGTCGCTCTCAAGAGCCTCGACTAACTGCTTCCTGGATTTCTGCTTTAAAAAGAAGGTGGCCTTCTGGGTCATCCGGAAGGGACGAACGTAGGATTTGAGTTTGCGATCCAAGTGTTCAAGAGTCGTCCGTGCACGCAGCATGGATTGAAGAAACCACAAGTCATAGAGGTCACGGCCTTTCAGGTAACGTCGCTCATAAAGGGCCCTGAGTTTGTCTGTCAGGATCTCTTCCGGTGTTTCAACGACAAGGATGCTACTCGAATAGGGGAGGGTTAGAAGTCCTTGTTTCATCACGTTGAATACCGGAGGACAATCCATCATGGGAATTTTTCGTTGGGCAGGAAAACGATTCGATTGGTTTTGCTCAACCTCGATTCTAACATTGATTTTTTCTCTTTGGCCATTCGGCCTAAAGAGAATAAAGGTACGGAAGGATCCACGAGAAGCGTGATGGGGTTTTTCCTCAAAGGTTCCCGCACCGAATTGAGACAGGGCGAGGCTGTGGGTTTGTGGAAGGGCCTGATTTACCAGTTTCCTTAACTGGGCAGGTGACATTGAAGAAACAAAGTCCAGATCCTCCGAGGCCCTCTGTGCGCCGTAAATCCAGCGTAAGGCCGTACCACCCTGAAAAACGAGCTTATCGGACCCGCTCTGGCTGTAAAGGGTGTGAAGAAGGATGAGCTGAAGGAGAGCTCCTTGTTGTAACTTCTGGGAAAAGGGCTGATCCGCCATTATATTTACGTAATTATACATAATTGTTAATTATCGTCAATATAAATTAAATTGTGAACGATTTCCATCCGTTAGCAGTACGCATAAACCACGGGGCATAGAGAAAAAGGGTCAGGAGCTGCTAAGTCAATCTTAAAGGGATGACATGGTGAAAGGTGGTTTAGTTGAGGGTTAGATTTGAAAGAATGAAATGTTAACAAAATTCTTTGCTATTCTTCTCCCAATGTCTCCAGAATCCCTTTGAGGTAGCCGAGGCTGCGGCTGGCGATGGTCTGGGGATCGGGGTTGAATTCAAACACTTCGACAGAGATATAACCTTTGTACCCATTCTTGACCAATGTCTTTAGAATAGGGGAGAACTTCGTTTTTCCAAAACCAGGGCCTCTGCCACTCTCATCGTTAACATGAATGTGGCAGAGAGCCCTTGAATCGAGCGCTCGAATCAAGGCTTCGTTAACGGACTTCTCCTCAGCGGATGCACTTCGGCAGTCAAAGGTGAGCTTAAAATTTGGATGTCGAATCTCCTTAACCATCCGAAGGGCATCGGATACGGTATTAATGAAGTTGGTGCTACTGCGGGAAAGGGGTTCGATGCCATAGAGGACATTTCTTTTTTGGGCCGTGCCGAGGCATGCCCGAAAAGTCTCCTTCGCTCGCTCCCAGGATTGCTCAAACCTCCACTCCTCTTTATAGGTCCTCTGGTGAGGGGAACCATGAACCAGCACTTTGCCTCCGATGTCGGCACAGAAATGGATGAGGGCCTCTATATATTCCTGGGTCCGGATACGGATGATCTCATCGGGATGATTGATGGAGAGACCTTCCGGTTTGACGAGCAGCCAGTGGAGTCCAACGATTTCTATACCGCTCTTCTCAGCAGCACGACGAATCGCTTTTCGCCTCGATGGCGAAATTTCTGTCACGGAATCGGCAAGTGTGTACGGAGCAATTTCTACACCGTCGTATCCAAGCTCCGCAGCGTAATCGAAGACCCTCTCGATCGGCCACCCCTGAAAAAGTTCGTTACAGATGGAGATCTTCATTCGGAGGCTCCTTACTTCCTCTTTCGAGTTTGCTTTCTTGCTCTTCTTTTCTTTCCGATCGTTTGCTGGAAAATGGCGACCATCTCCTTTTGAAAGCCATCATAGGCATTCTTAAACTCAACGAGCGTCTTCTGGACGGGACCGAATTCGGGCCACTC
>CAYMTD010000119.1:0-6776 GCA_964393245.1 uncultured Syntrophaceae bacterium | reverse complement strand
ATCTCTTTTGAGGTTTTTACCTTTGTTAGTGATGACAGGATGTCTCTATTATGGGCATCCCCTCATGGCTTACGCCAATGAGTGGAGGCAGGCCATCGGACCATGGAAATGGGTCTTCCCAAGGGATCATGGGTCTCACCCGGAATTCCGCACCGAATGGTGGTACTTCACGGGAAACCTCGCGGATCCTTCAAGAAAACGCTTTGGCTACCAGCTCACTTTTTTTCGACAGGGGGTGCTCTTTAAGGCGAATGATCCGAGTCATCCCTGGGCGATCCGCGATGTCTATCTCGCCCATTTCACATTAACCGATGTCTCTGCAGGTCAGTTCTGGTATGCTGACCGCGCCTCTCGCAAGGGTCCGGGACTTGCCGGCGCATCTGAAGAAGGCATGAAGCTCTGGCTTCTCAACTGGATGGCATCCAAGGAGGGAAATAGAATAAAGGTCGGAGCACGCCATCAGGGCATGGAACTTTCCCTTGATCTTGTTCCTCGAAAACCCCTCGTTTTTCATGGAAAGAATGGCCTCAGTCAGAAAGGACCGATGGAAGGCCAAGCCTCCTACTATTTCTCCTATACGGATCTTGAAGCAAAGGGGGCGATCAAAACGCCCGGCTCTCAAACGCCCTTTCGGGTGGAGGGCATCAGCTGGTTTGATCATGAATTCGGTTCAAACCAGCTTGCCCCAGACCAGGTGGGTTGGGACTGGTTCAGCCTCCATCTTTCTGACGGCCAGGACCTCATGATCTACTTCCTCCGCAGAAAGGATGGGACCGTCGAACCCTCCTCATCCGGGACCTTGGTCACTCGATTGGGAAACGCCATCCATCTTAAGCTCTCTGACATCAACGTTGAAGTTGCGGATTATTGGAAAAGTCCGAAAAGTGGAGGAAGATATCCGAGTCGCTGGAGGCTGAAGGTCCCAAGGGCTAAGATAGACCTCGAGATCATCTCCCTTGTTCCTTCTCAGGAATTGCTCACAGAAGGCTCAACAGGTGTCATCTACTGGGAAGGGGCAATTGCTGGAAAGGGGACATCCGCAGATAAACCCGTCACCTGTGAGGGTTACGTTGAACTCACAGGGTATGCCGGGAGTTTGGGTGGACTCTTTTAATGGAGCGGGATGATTCTTTCTCTCGATTATTTTAACGGCATGGGGTTGCAAAGATTGGCATCACAGTCGGCAACCCTTCCGCAGTTGAAGCAAATAAATTGAGGATTTTTTGTAATGGCTTTGATCTCCTCGAATTTTTCGTTGCTCGCCAGAACGCAAATGTGACCTGAATGATCTCCTTTACAAATTTTTTCCGCCATGTCACCCTCCTTATTGAAATTTAATCTTATATAGTCAACGACTTAAATAAGTTGACATGCGCCAAGTGTCATTGCGAACGGAGTGAAGCAATCTCATGGGATTGCCACGTCGCTTCGCTCCTCGCAATGACTACTGTCCTGGGTCGTTCACTTTAGATAACCCTAGAAGGAGAAAAAGTCAAAGACTTGTTCAATATGAAATCCTATGATATGTGTTTCAATATGAGGGCAAATTGGGATGCGATCGTCATTGGTGCGGGAATGGGTGGGCTCACGGCCGCAGCCCATATGGTGAAAGCAGGTCTCCGCGTCTTGGTCCTGGAGAGAAACCCCCATATCGGTGGGACGGCCTATGTCTATCAGCGGAAAGGATTTACCTTCCCCATGGGGCCGCTCGGATTCAGCCATCCGACTCTCGTTCAAAATACGCTGGAAGATCTTGTGGTTGGAGAAGATCTCAGATTCTCCCGGGTCCACTATCGGCTGCGGGCCTTTGGTCTGGACCTTTCACTCTCACTTCCTTTTACAGATATGGTGAAGGAATTGTCAGAGGTCTTCCCTACCGATGCTGAAGCAGTGGAACAATTTTTTAAGGATATGGATGAATTGATATCCAAAAAGAACCATGATCCCAATCGTTCGAAACCTAATCAAACACATGATATGTCCGCATCAGACTATCTTCACAATCTCATCAAAGACTGGAGGCTCCGACGTATTCTGGGAAGTATTGGCACAAGGGAGCCTTACAGTGGCCTTCCCCTTCTTGCAGCCATGTGGAATCTCATGTGCCATGAAGGGATATGGTTTCCCCTGGAAGGCATGCAGTCATTCTGCGAGCGTTTCGGCAGGGCAGTGGTTGGAAAGACTAACAGGACCGGTGAGATTCGATTGAACCAGGAGGTTGCCAAGATTCGAGCCGATGGGGGCAAGGTCTTGGGTGTAACCCTGAAAGATGGAGCTCAGATCGACGCTCCTTCTGTTATTTCGAATGCTGACTATAAAACAGCTTTCCTCAAATTACTGGACCCCAAAACAATTCCTCCTGACTGGCATGATGCAGTTTCTCACGCCCGGCAAACGGGCTCTGTTTTCCAGGTCTGCCTTGGAGTGGATGCAGGTAAGGCAGATCTATCAGCATTCAAAGAGGCAAGCAGGCTCATCCATAGAAGGACCCGGGAGAATGCTCAGGCGATGGAAAGCCTCGACTGGACTGCGCCGGAGATTGATCCAGACGCGCTCGCCGGTCAGGAACTGGAAGTGAGCCTCTGGGGAAAAGACTGGGAAAGGGTTTCCTCGGAACGGAGAGCACCCATCGTCGTCCGGGCCGAAGCGGAATACAACCATTTTGCCAAATACCGATGGGGGTGGAGGCAAAGGTCTTCAGAATATCAAGGGCATAAGACACGACTTGCTCAAGCCCTCGTTCGGGAGATTGGTCATCTTATTCCAGGCCTTGAAGAGGCCATCTTGGTGATGGATGTAGCTACCCCCCTTACCTTTGAGGATCAAGGGGGAAGGAGTGGAGGAGCCGTGGCAGGGTGGTCGTGGGATTATGAGGATTTCCGGGATGATCAACCTAAGGAACTGATCGGCACACCAATCAAGGGCCTGTACATGGCGGGGTATCAGGCCTTCTCAGCCCTCTTCATGGGTGGCGTGCCCACAGCCATGGAGAGTGGAAAACGGGCAGCCCAAGCTGCCCTTCAGGGAATGGGGCCGGTTGAAAAAATCTCAATTCCCAGAGTGAGATAAAGAACCCAGTTCACACGGGCGGGGCTTTAAGACAAAAACGCTAAACGGCAAAACGAGATCCCGAAATCGAAGATCGAATTCGACAGACCCTGAACTTGTTTCAGGGCAAGGTTCAGGACAGGGCCCGGGATGACACATTTCTTTGTCATGCTTGAACCTTGGACTGATGAAGATCAGGCTCGTTTCAGCATCTGGTCCGCTTTTTTCTGCTTTCAACACTCGCATCTTTCATCCCGGCCCAGCGGACGGGGTTTTCAGGTGTGGTCAAATAAAAATCCCCTTTGCCTCTCTTTTCGGAGGAAACAAAGGGGATTGGATGGCCAATCAAGTCTTCAGACTTGTGATTTTTCGAGCGAGACTCTATTGGCTCAAAGGGGTTCCTCTTTTCTTAAGAAGGAACCCGAATCGCTGCCTAACAGGAAGCTTTGCATTTGCACATTCCGGAAAACTTCTTAGTTACCTTCTTGATACTCATTCCTTTCACCTCCTTTCAACACCCCTCGGGCATAACATTGAAAAAGATCCGGTTGAAAAATATCCCCTTGAAGTTTGGCTCTAAAACGGCAACCGCCCCTGCATTCCTCGATCTCAGAGCAGTTGCAGGTTAATTCTTTTAATTGGATTCGAGGGATCCTGTCCCAACAAGCCCTGAGCCCCTCATCAATGGATCCCACTGGCTCCTGACTGAAGAGCCCACACTTTGCCACGTGGCCATTTGGAAGTATAGCACAAAGATGGGCTCCGCAGGTAGCATTTTTTTCTGAGCTGTGAAGTCCTCCCCCATAGCCATATTTTAGAAAAGACCCAGCCTCAGAGGGGGAAACCCAGAAGTCTCTATTTTCCTCCATTCTCCCGGCGATACAGGGAACATCCACATTCCACTCTCCAATGTTCTTGGATTGAATCAAAGAGGCCAATTGATCGAATTCTTTTAAGTTTTTTTGATGAATCATTGTAGCCACAGATACCTTGATATCTGCCTCCTGAAGATGGCCGATCGCTTGCAGCGTCTTCTCAAAGGTCCCTTCTCCACGGATAGATTCGTGTCCTTCCTTCATCCCGTCCAGGCTGACCTGAACCTCGTAGACGTGGAGTTTTTTCGCGGTTTCTTCAGTGATCAATGTGCCATTAGAAAGCAGTATGGAACGAAATGGGAACTCCCTCAGAATCTCATTGATCTCCCAGAAATTGGGATGGAGCAACGGCTCTCCGCCGGAGAGCAGAAGCCTCAGACCTTGAATCTCCTCAAATTCTTTTAGCACCTTAAGGATTTTCTCAAGAGGAAGATCTTGATGGAGACCGTCTCCAATGTAGCAGTGGCGGCAGCGGAGATTGCAGCGATCAGTGATCTGGAATTCCAGGTACCGGAGAGAGGGAATGGGCGAAGGATGGGGAATTTCGCCTGTCTTAACAGGAGCGTCTGATGGGGCGATCAGATGTTCAGAGAGGCAGTATTGTATGAACGCCTCGTCTTCTTTTCTTACGGAGACGCGTTCACCCCGAGAGCATTTCAGGAGAAACTGGTAAGCCTCTTCACCCAGTTCATAAAGTTCATCGTTTTCAATGTCATACAGGTAGGGCTCTTCGAGCCTCTTCAGAGAGCAGCGGGAGGCAATCACGAAGAACTTATTTTGGTAGGGCATCTTCAATCTGTTCTGGAGTAATGACTCTTTTTTCGAGAAGGCCTTTCAAAATTTTATAGGCGCCGCACTCCAGGTCCTTATCAGACTCTTTGTAGAACTCACACTGTTTGCAGATGAGATTGATGAGGATGTCTTTGTCCAGAGCCATTTTCAAGCCTCTCAAGTTATTTATAATCTTTGGGAGGTAATAATTCAAGCCGCAATCAATCCTTTGTGGGGTAGGGGCGACTTTAGTCGCCCTCGAAACAGGCCCCCATCCACGGGACCCTACCCATTGTTCCACGCCTCAGTGATGCATTACTTCAACGCATTCAATTTTTTGGACAATTCGTATAAAAATGATTAAAATTAGTTACCATGAACAAACCTAATCCCCGTTCTTTCTTTACAAATCTTAGAAGCCCAATGCCATGGCCAAGGAAATTGTGGCTTCTTCTGAGAAACAACTGGATCAAAATAACGCATTTTCAATCTTGCTGCGGCCACCCCGGCGAACCAGGCTGCTGACAGACAGAAGAGGAAAGGCCTCGGTGAGGCCGAAGGGGCATGAACAGGTATAAGAAATGGTCTGAGCGCGAATACAGTAAGGCCCAGCGACTGACGGCAATCATTCTCGGAGGAATTTTTTTCTGGATCATCATTCCTTTCTTCATCGTTGTCGGCTCGGCTTTTATTGATCCATGGCTCGGTCTACCGCGGCTCTTTCACAGATGGGTCAACACCATCCTTGCCCTGGTCTTCATGGTCGCTGGCTGGCTTTTTGCGAATTGGACCGTGAAGGTCCAGTTTTCTTTGGGAAGGGGAACGCCCATCCCCCTGATGGCCACTCAAAGACTGGTTGTCAAGAGACCCTATACCTACTGTCGAAACCCGATGACCTTGGGAACGACAGCTTTTTATATAGGGATTGTCATCTGGACGGGCTCCCTTTCCGCGCTTATTCTGGCATTGATCTATCCGGTGGGAATCTCGATCTACATCAGACAGATCGAAGAAAAGGAATTAGAGCAGCGGTTCGGTCCTGAATATGTGGAATATAAGCGGAGAACACCCTTTCTTATACCCCGTTTTTGAAATGAGGCGGGGGATTCCGTATGCGCGTGGGAATTGTCCGTACGTTTGAGTCAGTCTGTCGTTGCGCCGAGTCAATCGCTCAGGGTCTTACGTCTCTCGGTCATGATGCCATCATTGCTAATTCCGAGGAGATCGAATTTCAGGTGGACGGCTTGGTCCGTCAATGTGACCTTATCATCGATCACACAGATACCTTCAAAGGGAAAGGATTCTTACGCGCTTTGGTCCGTCTCCTTCTGGAGTCTCGGGGAGCCCGGATGGTGGGTTCGGATGCGAAGGCTTCTTTTCTTGCCGATGACAAGATCGCCGCGAAGGCAAAGCTTTCCGCTGCGGGTATCCCGACGCCGCCAGGAATCGTCGTCACTTCAGAAGAATGGGAACTTCCCCCGTGGCTTCACCCCCCCTTGGTGTTGAAGCCTGCCTTCGAGCATATGAGCCGCGGGCTTTTCTTCGCACGAAATGAACCCGACGCTCTTTTGCAGGCAGCAGACCTGCTCCACCGATATGGACAACCCGTGCTCATCGAAACATATTTACCAGGACGGGAACTTGCGGTCTCTCTGATCGCTGGCCCGAAAAGTGTCGAGGTCTTGCCGATCCTCGAGTGGCGACGGGAGGATGCAGAAAAAGGCATGCTCACCGAAACATTCAAACAAATGGATCCGCCCGCAGAGAGCATGATACCCGCAGACCTCCCATGGGGTCTTAAAGAGGATATCGAAGCGTTCGCCCGCAAAGCCTTTGACGTCCTTGATTTGAGGGACTACGCTCGCTTCGATTTACGCCTCACGCAGAGCGGAACCCCTTTCTTCCTTGAAGCGAACGTCACACCGAGCCTGGAAGTCGGTGAGGCTTTCGCACGCTCAGCCCAATGGGCAGGGTTGGATTATCCCGCGCTCATCGAACGCCTCCTCTCTTCAGCCCAGAGTCGTTATGTTCCGTTTCGTGAAAAGCAGGAAAGACCTGTGACGATCGAGCTTTCCACCGGGC
>CAYMTD010000118.1:0-6777 GCA_964393245.1 uncultured Syntrophaceae bacterium | reverse complement strand
GCACCCAACCGGGTATAGTATCCCAGGATGACGAAGATGCTGCCTGCCAATTCGAAGATGATCGCTCCAAACAGGAAATAAGCTGTATAGGGCATCCCATAGTTAGCCATGTACTGTGTCGTCCCTTCGAAATTCTGAATCTTTGAAATCCCTGAATGAAGAAAAATTAGAACCAAAAGAATCCTTCCTGCCAAACTCGCCAAAGATTTCAGCCACTCCATAGATTCGCCCCCTTTCTTCCCCTCACCCCATCCCTCTCCCCAGCGGGAAGGGGGAGGTGAGGGTCATTTGATTACACCAGATTCAGGTCCTTATACCTCTTTACGTGTTCCACGAGCCCCCCATCACTTAATATCCTCTTCATCACTGCAGGAAGGGGTGAAAAGGAGAGGGTTTCATTCCGTGTATAATTAACGATCTTTCCCTCTCCCAGGAGGAGTTCTAATTCATCTCCTTCCCGCAACCGATCCGTATCGCAAATGATGGCGGGAAGACCATTATTGAAGCAGTTCCTATAGAAGATCCTTGCAAAACTCTTAGCCAGAACAGCCTGGATCCCGTTAAGTTTGATCACCAGAGCAGCGTGTTCCCGGCTGGAGCCCAACCCAAAGTTCTGTCCAGCAACAATAAAGTCGCCCGGAGAAACCATTTCAGAAAACCCCGGTCTTTCATACTCGAGGATATGTTTTGACAGTTCAGGCAGGTTCGACCTTAGGTAGAAATAGCGTCCGGGAATAATGTGGTCTGTGCTGATGGCATCGCCTAACTTCCAAGCCTTGCCTTTCATGCATCTCCTCTCCAACTGCCTTACCCTATCCCTCTCCCTCACCATTGGGGGTGAGGGGGAATTTTTCTCTAAAGATATTTTCTTGGATCGGCAATCTTTCCTTCAATGGCCGTCGCTGCGGCGACAGCCGGAGAACCTAAATAGATGAACGATTTTGGGCTTCCCATCCTTCCTTTAAAATTTCTTGGCTGTGTGGCGAGACAGACTTCTCCATCCCCAAGAACGCCTTCATGAAGCCCCACGCAGGCGCCACATCCCGGTGGGGTAATGAGAGCTCCTGCATCAATGAAGATTTCCATTGTTCCATCTTTAAGTGCTTCTTTGTAAACCAGGTGGGAGCCCGGTGTGACAATCATTCGGGTCTTTGGAGCAATGGTCCATCCCTTTAAGATCCGAGCAGCAATGTGGAGGTCTTCCAGCCTTCCATTGCAAGAAGTCCCAAGAAAGACCTGATCAACTTTTACTTCCCCGACTTCGTCGATCGTCTTGGTATTGTCCACCTGGTGGGGACAGGCGATCGTAGGCTTAAGCTGCCGGGCGTCGATCCTTACCGTTTTTTCGAATACGGCATTGGAATCGGAGCTTAAAGGCCTAAAATCTTCGGCCCTTCCCATCCGGCGGAGCCACTCTCGGGTCACTTCATCTGAAGAAAAAAGGCCGACCTTGGCGCCTGCCTCTACCGCCATGTTGGCCATGGTCATCCGGCCGGCCATGTCGAGTCTCTCAATGGTGTCGCCCGCAAACTCGAGGGCCTTATAGGTTGCCCCGGCTGCTCCAATTTTTCCGATCAGATGGAGGATGATATCTTTCCCAAAAACACCTAACGGCAGCTCCCCTTCTACAACTACCCGTTGGGTCTCAGGAACTCGCAGCCAAATTTTTCCAAGCGCCATGGCGACGGCAGCATCCGTTGAACCAACACCGGTCGCAAAAGCACCTAAGGCACCGCCCGTGCAGGTGTGGGAGTCCGCTCCAATCACGACCGTTCCCGGCCGCACCCATTTCTCAGCTACGACCTGATGGGAGATCCCAAAACCGATATCTGAAACTCGAATCCCCGTTCGATTTGCAAAGTCTCTCAAGAAGCTATGGTCATTGCTGAGCTCAAACCTCGGGCTGGGAGAGGCATGGTCAAAGAAGAAGATTGTCCTTTGAGCATTGTAAACTTTCTCAAAACCCATTTCCTGAATCTTTCGAACAGCCAGTGGACCTGTCCCGTCCTGAGTATAGGCCAGATCGACTTTGACGATAGCAATCTCCCCTGCTCGAACTTCTCTCCCGGCATCTCCACTCAAAATCTTCTCGGCCAGTGTCATTCCCATAGACCTGCTCCTTACAAATTACCATCCCCCCTTGAGCGGAAATTCGACCTTTAACTTATTCTTATAGCACAAATTCCGTTGCCGTTCACATTGAATTTTTAAATTATCAATCTTATATTTAATTAAAGAAAGGGGGTGTTTTGAATGGAAGAAAGAACAAAAATAACACCGTGCACCTGTTACTCTCATGACGAAAAAGAGGGTAACCTATTGATCGAGGTACAATTGCCGGGTATTGACAAAAAGGACATTTCCCTCGAAATGAGAGGAGATAGCTTTTGCGTCTCCGCCCATAGAGATCAGACAGAATACTCTGGGTGCTTCGTGCTGTCCCACAGGGTGGAGCCCGAAAAGGCAAAAGCCAAATACGAGAACGGACTCCTCTCGATCGCTGCTCCTATCAAGGACTGGGAAAGCAAAGTGAGTCTTACAATCCATTAACAGGTGCTGATGGTGATCTCTCTAAGCCCTTCCATCCGCATGGAAGGGCTTTTTATTAATTAGGCAAGGGGTATTAGGCCGCTTCCCCATTTTGCTAAGCGACTCGTAGATCGCCTTGGTTCTTTTAATGTGATCAAGCTCTGCATCGGCCAGTCCGAGAAATGTCGACTCGGCGTATTTCTCCGTGTCCTTTGGAGTGGCCGTCAAAAAAAGACTCTCCCATCTTCTTCAAACTTCATGGCGGCCTGAAGGGCTTCAAAGGCGTTCTTCATGGTGCCCCCCTGGAATACTCGATATTGGAAAATGATCTTGAATATTTACTTGGAAATCGGTTCCGCATAAATTACAAGAAATGGGTTGAAAGGTCAAGAGGGGGTTCCCTGCATTTTTCGACGAAAGGCACCGTATTTTATTGCTGTTTCGCGAAATGGCGGCAGACGGGATGTGGTATAATTAAATTTAAAGAAAGGGAACAAACGATGCTAAAGGAAGCAGTTCTTTACAATAAATTGCCCGGGGATAAGGTCTCCTGTTTCTTGTGCAGCCACCGCTGTCTGATCTCTGAAGGAAAATTTGGGATCTGCAATGTCAGGGAGAATAAGGACGGCATTCTTTATACCCACGCCTATGGCGAACTCATCGCCCAAAATATCGACCCCATCGAAAAGAAACCTCTTTACCATTTCTTCCCCGGCTCAAGGTCGTTTTCGATTGCTGCCATCGGGTGTAATTTTCAATGTGGTTTCTGTCAGAATTGGCAGATTTCTCAAGCAAAGGAAGCAGAGGGGTTGGCCCTCCAGTCTCGTGAAGTGAAACCCGAAGATGTGGTGAAACAGGCAAAGCGGAGCGGTTCATCGAGCATCTCTTACACCTACACAGAGCCCACCATATTTTTTGAGTATGCCTTTGAAATCGGGCAGTTAGCCAAGAAAGAGGGCCTTTATAATGTGTTTGTGACCAATGGCTATATGACTGGAGAGATGATCCAGGCGATTCATCCATCCCTTGACGCCGCCAACATTGACCTCAAGTCGTTCAGCGACGATTACTATAAGAGGATTTGCAAAGGGAGGCTCGCGCCTGTGCTTGAGAGCATTGAGAGGATGAAGAAATTGAACATCTGGATTGAGGTCACCACCCTCGTCTTACCCGGGCAGAACGATTCTGAGGAAGAGCTGAGAAGGATCGCAAACTTCCTGGTTGGAGTAGATCCGTCCATCCCCTGGCATATCAGTCGCTTTTATCCTCAATACAAAATGGAAGATGTTGAGAGCACACCCATGAAAGCATTAAACAGGGCTTATGAGATTGGCAAAGAGGCAGGGCTACCCTATATCTACCTGGGCAATGTAGGTCAAGGCAACAATACGTACTGTCCCCAATGTAACAGCCTGTTGATAGAGCGATCAGGATACTCTATCTTACAATATAATATAGAGGAGTGCCGTTGTTCTCATTGCCAAAGCCCCATTGACGGGGTGGGGTTGTGAAGGCAAAGCCGATCTTTTTGCAGACGATCCACAATGTTGGAGAAAGGAGGAATAACATGAATACCTATATCATTCTCAGTCGTTTCTCACCCGAGGCCTTCGATGATCCGAAACATTTCCTCGAATTGGCAGAGCAGGTTTCAAAAAAGATTAGGACCGACTGTCCCGGGGTGAAATGGAAGGATAGCTACGCCACCCTCGGCCGCTTTGATGTCGTCGACATCGTCGAGGCAGCCGACCCGAAAGAAATCGAGAAGGTGGCCATGATCATTCGGGCCTTCGGGCATTCAACGACAGAGACGCTCTTAGGCACGCCTTGGAAAGACTTTTTGGATGGATTGAGAAAGTAGCACGGATTGCAGATTTTAAATTGAAAAAACAAAGAAATTGAAGGTCTCATAGAAAGTCTGAAAAGGCTACTTCCTGTCATTCCTGTGTAAACAGGAATCCAGTCTTCCAAGGAGTTGTTCTGGATTCCCGCTTTCACGCCCCCGCGGATGAAGTGCTGTGCGCGCAAGCACGGGAATGAAACTTTTTACGAATTCATCAAGAACTGGAATGAAGTCATTAGAAAACTCTGCGGTCAAATTTGAAATTTGCAATTTGAAATTTGAAATGCATCGCTTACAATTTTAACTAGGAGGTTGCATGGCTCGTTATACCGGTCCAAGATGCAGGGTTTGTCGCCGGCTCGGATTCTCTGTTTGCGGGTCGGATCGGTGCGCCCTCGAAAGGAGGAGTACTCCTCCCGGAATGCACCCTATGCCTCAGCGGAGGGTAAGCGAATACAAAAAACGTCTGCTGGAGAAGCAGAAGTTGAGATTTTCATATTGGGTTTCAGAAAAGCAGTTTAGAAATTATGTAAGAAAAGCTTTCAGAAAACCTGGAATCTCGGGAGAAAATCTCTTCAGTCTTCTGGAGCGCCGCCTGGATAATGTCGTTTATCGTTTGGGATTTGCCCCCACACTCCTGGCGGCCAGGCAGTTGGTTGTCCACGGTCATATCCTGCTCAACGGCCGAAGGGTCGACCGCCCCTCTACCCTGCTTGGGGAGGGCGATGTGGTTTCCCTCAGGGAAAAGAGCAAGAAGATGCTCCTGGTGGAAGAAGGATTAGCGAAGAGTCGCGCACGACCCGAGCCTCCTTATCTTCAAGTGGACAAGACCAATTTGACCGGAACCTTGACCTCGGTCCCCAAACGGGCTCAGATCCCTGTCGAAGTCAACGAAGCCATCATCATGGAGCATTATTCCAGGTATATCTGAAGTTCATTCTTTCTGATTTCTCCGGACCGATTCAACACCTTAATCCCACCCGCCCCTTTTGTAGGGCAAGGCTTTAGCCTTGCTTTAAGCAGGCCTAAAGGCCTGCCCTACGAAAGAAATTACCTTCAGAGCGAACAAGTTGTATTTTAAGAGATGGTATGGAAGAATTTAATATAAGAGAACGTGAAACGTTATGGCTATTCCAAAAGAGATTGAACCAATTTCGAACACAATTTGGGAGTTACCCATTTCCTATAAAGAAGGCATGCGCGTTCCGGCAAGAATCTATGGAACCGAAAACCTAATCCAGGAGATGGATGCTGCGGTTTATGAGCAGATCACCAATGTGGCCACGCTCCCGGGGATCACGAATTATGCTTTCTGCATGCCCGACGGCCACTTCGGATATGGTTTCCCCATCGGTGGTGTTGCGGCCATGGATGCCGATGAGGGGGTCATCTCACCCGGAGGAATCGGCTTTGATATCAACTGCGGTATGCGTCTGGTCACCACCAATCTTACCTATGACGATCTGAAGCCTCATCTCAGGCAGCTTGTTGATAGACTTTACGAAAGGGTTCCCGCCGGCGTGGGGAGCACGGGCTTTATTAGAATCTCGAAAAAAGAGTTCCGCCAGGTCGTAGAAGAGGGGGCATGCTGGTGCGTTCGAAACGGCTACGGATGGGACGAGGATCTGGAGCTAACGGAGGAGTCTGGTTGCATGGCAGGCGCCGACTCCTCAAAGATCAGTGAAAAGGCCGTCGACCGGGGCTTCAATCAGATCGGCACCTTGGGTTCCGGAAACCACTATCTCGAGATTCAGGTGGCCCGCCGTGAGAACATCCTTGATGAAGAGCTCGCCCGGTCCTTCGGGATTACGATCCCCAATCAGGTGGTGGTGATGTATCACTGCGGCAGCCGCGGATTCGGTCATCAGGTGGCCACTGACTACCTTCAGGTCTTTCTTAAGGTGATGGAAAGCAAGTATGGCATCAAGATTCTCGACCGGGAGCTGGCCTCCGCTCCCTTCGATTCCCCTGAGGGAAGGGATTACTTCTCTGCCATGAAATGCGCAATCAATATGTCCTTCGCTAATCGCCAGGTCATCCTCCACCGGATCCGTGAGGTCTTTTCCGACGTCTTCGGCCGGTCCCCGGAAGATCTTGGAATGCACATGGTCTACGATGTAGCCCACAATACAGCCAAATTTGAACGCCATCTCATCAATGGCGGGGTGAAAAATCTTCTCGTCCATCGAAAGGGTGCGACCCGCGCCTTCGGACCGGGGATGGAGGGGATTCCGGAGCGTTACAAGAGAGTCGGCCAGCCTGTCATCATTGGAGGCAGCATGGAGACTGGCTCCTATTTACTTGTCGGTACTCCGGAGGGCGGCCAGACTTTCTTCAGTACAGCTCACGGGAGCGGTCGAACCATGAGTCGTACCAAGGCCAGAATATTATGGAGGGGCCAACGG